>NZ_AFUG01000001.1:0-7964 GCF_000221545.1 Megasphaera sp. UPII 135-E | reverse complement strand
AAAAGAGATGATTCATGAGGAATCATCTCTTTTTATATACTATGGTTTCTTCTCTACAAAAGCTATCTTTTACCTAAGATAGCTTTTGTATTACTACGTAAAAATAAATAGTTCAATTTCAAATTCTTTGGTGGAGATACGCGGGATCAAACCGCTGACATCTCGAATGCCATTCAATCACTCTCCCAGCTGAGCTATACCCCCATATATAATTGTATATAGTTATTAATATAACATACCTTCATGCCTTCATTCATATATCAATAAATCCCTATTTTTATCTGTACATTTTTATTCAACTTCTATTGCAAATGAATACAACTATTAATGTACAAGGTGTCATACCTAATAATCATATGTACCTATCTTGAATACCAAAATTGTAAGTGTTTATTTTTTTAAAAAATAATCTCATAGCGTTATAATAAAACAAATTATTTTGTGTTTTTCTTGTTTTTTTTAATCAGATACAATAAAACAAAACAAATTTATCTATGCGTATTAATTATTTTATATTTGCACCTGTTGCATTATTCAAAAATTGTGTTATGATGAACTTGTAATTACAAAAGCTGTCTAAATTATTTTTTCGAGGTGATTGTTATGAATAATTATGTAGAACAAGTAATTAACGCTGTTCGTCAAAAACATCAAAACGAACCTGAATTTGTGCAAACCGTTGAAGAGGTTCTCTCTTCGATATCTACCGTTGTGGATAATCATCCTGAATACGAAAAATATGATTTATTATCGCGTTTAGTAGAACCAGAACGGCAATTTATTTTCCGCGTTGTTTGGGAAGATGATAAAGGTAATTATCATACCAATACAGGCTACCGTTTCCAATTTAATGGTGCAATTGGACCATACAAAGGTGGCTTGCGTTTCCAAAAGAACGTATATTCTGGAATTATAAAATTCCTCGGGTTTGAACAAATTTTTAAAAACGCTTTAACGGGCTTGCCTATCGGCGGTGGCAAAGGCGGTTCTGACTTTGATCCCACAGGCAAATCCGATGCAGAAATCATGCGGTTCTGCCAAAGCTATATGCAAGCGTTATATCGCTATATTGGTCCTGATGTTGACGTTCCTGCAGGAGACATGGGCGTCGGTGGTCGTGAAATCGGGTACTTGTATGGGGAATATCGTCGCTTAAAAGGTGCTTTTGAAAACGGCGTATTAACAGGTAAAGGCTTTAGTTACGGTGGTTCATTAATTCGCCCTGAAGCAACTGGTTATGGTGCAATTTATTATTTACTCAACGTATTAAAAGACGATGGTCAAGATATTAAAGGTAAAACTATTGCTGCCTCCGGCTTTGGTAATGTAACTTGGGGACTTTGCAAAAAAGCAAAAGAATTGGGTGCTAAAGTAATTACCTTATCTGGTCCTGATGGCTATATTTATGATCCCGATGGCGTAAGTACCGATGAAAAAGTAGAATACTTATTAGAAATGCGTAGTAGCGGTCGCAACTGCGTAAAAGATTATGCAGATAAATTCGGCGTAGAATTCTTCCCTGGCGAAAAACCTTGGGGACGCAAAGCTGATATTGTAATGCCTTCAGCTATGCAAAACGATGTACATATGGAACAAGCAAAACAAATTGCCGCTAATAAAGTTCGTTATTATATCGAAGTAGCAAACATGCCAACTACTAATGACGCTTTAAATTACTTGTTAGAACAAAAAGATATGATCGTAGCTCCGGCTAAAGCCGTAAATGCTGGTGGCGTTGCCGTATCTGCTTTAGAAATGAGCCAAAACAGCGAACGCCTAGTTTGGACAGAAGAAGAAGTCGATCAAAAATTACAACACATCATGAATACAATTTACAAAAACAGCAAAGACGCTGCTGCTCGTAACGGATTAGGATATAACCTCGTAGCTGGAGCTAATATTGCAGGTTTTGAACGCATTGCAGATGCTATGATTGCACAAGGCGTATTCTAATTGTAATACCCTTGCAACCATATACAAGATGACCATTCATACACACCTATGACGGTGAAGCACATTGCTTCACCGTCATATTTTATTACTTACCTAATATAAATCTTTGCGTATATCAGCTTGTACAGGAATCTTATTCCGTATTTCTACAACCGTTTCTGGTTTTATTACACCTTCAATAATCTCGTCCTCTATACCTGCTTGAACTAAAATATTACCCCATGGATCTATCACTTGAGAATGTCCATACAAAATAGAACCACACGTATTGACAGCCGCTACATAACATTGATGTTCAATCGCCCGTGCACGATTCAATAAATCCCAATGCATCCCTCGTTTCGTAGGCCAAGCAGCAGAAACAAATAAAACATCACAAGGTTCATTCATTACTTTCTGTATCCATCCCCCAAAACGCAAATCATAGCAAAGAATCGCCCCCATAGAAATTCCATCTAACCGCCATCTGCCACACCTAAAACCAGCAGAAAAATATTCATCTTCATGTCCCCGGGTAAATAAATGCACTTTATCATAAGTACAAACAATTTCACCCGTACGAGTTACCGTATATAATCGATTATACAATCGCTTTTGCTCGCGTACAGCTACGGAACCACCTATGATATGTACCCCTAACGTCGTCGCTAACCGCTGTAAAAACGCTTGCGTATAATTCCCCTTTTCATCGGCTATATCATAAATATTTTTAGGAAAAAAACCCGTATTCCACAGTTCAGGTAATACCAGCACCTCATTTCCCTGCTTTGCTGCTTTAATAATATATTTTTCAGCCATAGCATAATTATATTCACAATCCCCTAATCGTACATTCCATTGTATACCTGCAACTTTCATAAATATTCTCCTTTTGTTCTCCGCAAAATAAAACCATGGTCCCTTGAAAAAGCTCCCTAATCTTGTTATAGTAGCAAAGACATCATAAAAAAAGAGGGATCCTTATGAGCAAACACAAAAAAACAAATGCCATGCGCTTATTAGATACAAAAAAAATTTCCTACACAACTAAATCATATACCTATACAGAAGAAGATCTTTCGGGCATCCATGCAGCGGAAGCCGTTGGACTCCCCGTTGACTGTGTATTTAAAACCTTAGTTGCCCAGGGAAAAACAACAGGCCCAGTCGTCTTTTGTATTCCCTGTCACAAAGAATTAGATTTAAAAAAAGCAGCCCACGTCAGTGGTAATAAATCAGTAGAACTACTACACGTCAAAGACTTATTACACATAACTGGCTATATTCGAGGTGGTTGCTCCCCCTTAGGTATGAAAAAGCAATTTCCTACTTACCTTGATATTTCTGCCCGAGAGCAAACCGTAATCAGCATCAGTGCGGGGCAACGAGGACTTCAAATTATCCTTGCTCCACAAGATTTAAGCACACTAATCCCTGCCCCCTTTGTCGATTTACTCCTAAAAGACGTAACCTTAACAACCAGTCGCATTCGCTAACTTCTTTTTCATCCCTAACAACACCATATACGACAATATTTATAAACTTTCTTTTAAAATAGCAATAATATCTTCCTTCGTTAATACTTTGTACCCCCCTTGCATAATAAACGTACCTTCTGCAATGTTTTCAATGCTATCCTCCGTCACACCCAGTTCCCGAGCATGCAAAACAAGACCAATCCCTTCCATCCATTCTTGCAAACAATCTAATCCTTTATTTGCTATTTCTAGTGCAGTCTTGCCTTCAGCTGGAACCTGCCAAACATATTTAGCAAACCGCTCAAATTTAGGTAGTCCCGCTTGCAAAATATACCGATAATAAGGTAGGGATACAACCGCTAACGTCATACCATGTGTAGCATTCGTATACGCACCAATAGATTGTCCCATCATATGCACCATCCAATCTTGCCTTTTTCCCTTGGCCAAAAACGTATTTAATGCCCATGTAGCTAACCACATAATATTACTTCTTGCTTCATAATTTAAGGGATCTGCCACAGCAATACGCGAACTATGAATAAGCGAACGCATCATCCCTTCAGCAATATAATCCGTTACATTATCATCTGTACCGGAAAAATATTGTTCCATAATATGTGACATAATATCATAACATCCTGCTACCATTTGATACACTGGTACCGAAAATGTAAAAGCCGGATTTAAAATAGCAAATTTCGGAAATACGCGTGTATCAAATACACGTGCAATTTTTCGTTTTTCTTCGGTATTAGTAAGGACGGAACCTCCATTCATTTCAGACCCCGTTCCCACCATAGTCAAGACACATCCTACTGGAAGAGGCATATGTTTTAATCGCCGCATATGCTTAAAATACGTATCCCAAACATCCGTTTCACTATGGGCTCCTACCGAAACAGCCTTAGCATAATCACAGGTAGAGCCGCCACCAACAGCTAATAATAAATCTACCTTCTCTTCCCTTGCTAAACGGCACCCTTCTCGTACTTTTTCTACCGTAGGATTAGGCATCACCCCGGCATCTTCAATAATCACTTTTCCTGCCTCTTGTAAAAGTGAAATTACAGCATCATAAATACCATTTTGCTTAATTGAACCCCCACCATAAATAAGCTGTACCCTTTCACCATACTTATCCAATTCTTTTCTTAAATCGGTTAATGCATCCTCGCCAAAATATAAGGTCGTTGGATTTTGATACGTAAAATTTCCTAACATATATACCTCCCTTTCACAACTATACCACCTAAAAAAATAAAAAATACCATTTTTCCTTTAGGAAAAATGGTATTCAGCATCTGGAGCGGATGAAGGGGATCGAACCCTCGTTTTAAGCTTGGGAAGCTCACATTCTACCACTGAATTACATCCGCATGAACAATATAATAAATTTTAAATATTACTTGCTCATTATAACAAAAAATCAATTCCCTTGTAAAGAAAAATTTCTAAATCCCCTAAGATATCTCTTGCAGAAATCATTTCCCTTACAGATTTTATAACATATAACCGTCTATGCTGTATACATCTTCTTCCCATTTCAAATGCTCTAATATATACACCTATTCATATATAAAAATCCTATATTATTCCTATATTTACTAATACTATTTTACCATAAAATAACGCCTATCGTCACCTCACCCCATTTTTATTTTCTCTTTCTCTCACTAACATAAATTGTCTATTTTTTGACTATATGCTATACTATTCATACATGCAAATATAATGATATTATTATCCAGTTTACGAGCCGCAAGGATAACGACTGAATATGCTGCAAAGCACAGTCGTTATCCTTTTTTAGGAGTATATTATGTTTCTTATCATTGATAATCACGATTCTTTTGTATATACCATTGCCGACTACATTAAAAGTCTACATTATAATGTATCCGTATATCCTTGCGATCAACTTTCAGATGCTATCATCAACACCTTACAACCACAAGGAATCATTATCTCACCTGGTCCCAAACATCCAAAAGACGCTATCGAATCATTCCACATACTCACTGCCTACAAAGGGAAAATTCCTATCCTGGGGATTTGTTTAGGTATGCAATTAATCGCTTATGCTGCGGGTGCTTCCATTACACGCGGAAAACGTCCCATGCACGGAAAAATAACCCCTATTACGCACCATGGCACAGGATTATTTATGCATCTCCCCCCCACCTTTCACGTAACCCGCTATCACTCGCTGATAGTACAAGCTAACACTTTGCCAAGTACCTATCGTTGCGATGCCTTTTCCATCGATGGGGTCCTCATGGGACTAAGCCATAAAACATTACCACTATGGGGAGTTCAATTTCATCCAGAGGCATTATTAACTGAATATGGACACGAACTATTACAACACTTCTGTATTTTAGCCCATGCCTATACTTCTTCTCACGAAGGTGATTACTATGTCTAATTATATAATAAAAAAATCTCCATTTGCAGCTTCTGCCACCAAATTATTTCACCTCTTTCATTACGAAAAAAACGTTTCCTTTCTTGATTCATCCTTAAAAAATAAGTTAGGCCGTTTTTCCATTATCGGACTCGTTCCACATATAATTGTAGAATCTCATCCCAAGGGATGCCTAATCAATGGAACGCTACACCCATGCACGCCCGAACTATTTCTAAAAGAATACCTCCATACCCATCACCAAGAAAACAACACGTCATTACCACTCCTAAATGGTGCTATCGGTTATATTTCTTATGATTACGGTCAATCCATTTTTCACCTAAAGGATCCCCGTCCCACTAATTTTCCGGGTGCCGAAATGACATGGATATTTTATGATTTTTTTATCATTGAAGATCATCTCGATCATACGGTTACCTTTATTGCTGGAGGACATACCCAACCAGCCGAGAAATTAATGCATTCCATGATGACGGAAATACAAAAACGATTAGCTCACGCATCGCCTCTTTCCGTCACTCCCTCGCCAACCACAGCTAAACTACTATCCTATATGCCCGAAGAAGAATACACAAAGAACCTAAAAAAAATTAATTCCTATATATTAGACGGTCATATTTATGTGATAAATTTTACGCAAATGCTCACCTTCCAAAGTAATCAATCACCTTATGCTTTCTTCACTGCCTTACGGAAATCTAATCCTGCTCCATTTGGGGCATATCTAAACTACCCCCACTATCAAATAATTAGTGCTTCCATGGAACGGTTTATTAAAATTTCACACGGAACAATCGAAACGAGACCAATCAAAGGCACACGTCCACGAAGTAACCAGCCTCAAAAAGACGCAGCCTATTACCAAGCATTGAAACATTCGACAAAAGATAAAAGCGAACTGCTCATGATTGTCGATTTAGAACGAAACGATTTATCTCGCATTTGCCAAACAGGAACGATAACCGTTCCTTCGCTCTACCAAATCGAAGCCTATGCAACGGTATTTCAATTAGTTGCTACCATTCAAGGTAAACTCCTGCCCCATACAACTGCCATAGATATACTTCCGGTACTATTTCCCGGCGGCTCCATCACAGGTGCGCCCAAACAACGGGCGATGGAAATCATTGCTGAATTAGAACCAACCAAACGTGGCATATACACCGGTTCCATCGGTTATATTTCCTTAAACGGCGATTGTGATCTAAATATTGTCATTCGTACCGCCGTCCACCACAACGGAATCTATCAAATAGGTGTCGGTGGTGGCATTACCGCCGAATCCGATCCTGCTGCGGAATATGAAGAAACATGGCAAAAAGCCCTTGCCCTTCAACGGGTTTTACAAGGAGGATATCATGAAAATAAATTATGATGAAGCGTGTCAATATGGACTCGCTGTATTTGAAACATTACCGGTAAAAGATGGTCAGCCATATTGGCTTGAAGCTCATATCCAACGCTTATCTGCTAGTATCGCCTATTTTAATCTGCCCTTGCCCCCCTCTATCGCAACGGATCTCACCGCCTATTGTCATCTGCAACAAGGTAATAAAATAGTAAAATTATTAATTTCATCCAACAATATTTGTTTTACCCATCGTCCCAATACGTATACAGAAGAAATATACAAAAAAGGATTTTCTGTAACATACGCTTCCACTTGTCGTAACGAAACATCTCCCTTTACCTTTCATAAAACCGCTAATTATGGTGATTCCATCTTAGAAAAACGAAAAGCACACCAAAACGGTTTTGATGAACCCCTATTTCTAAACACAAAGGGATATATTGCCGAAGGAGCTACTACCAATATTTTTTTCATCAAAAATCAAACGCTTTATACTCCTTCCCTATCTTGCGGACTCTTACCGGGTATCGTCCGGGCCTATATAACAGATACCTTTTCTGCTCAAGAATGCCTGATATCACCTAATGATATCACCCAATTTGACGAATGTTTTATGACCAATTCCGTCTTAGGTATCATCGGTGTTACCAGCTGTGGCACCTATACCTTTCCACATCTCAATCAATACACCACCCACATTAGACAAAAATACCTCATCGACTGTACTAAGCCATTCCTTTATAAACGCTCCTACTAAAAAAGCTACTCGTAA
>NZ_AFUG01000002.1:0-9601 GCF_000221545.1 Megasphaera sp. UPII 135-E | reverse complement strand
ACCGACTTTTTGTTCTAATGCTTTAATATCCTTTTGATTCTGATTAGCCAAATTCGCAATTCCGATAATGTCAGGTTGTTGGTCCTGCTGTCCGCCTGCCGCCGATTGCACTATCGGCGGTTTAGCCATAACCACTCCGCCGGCACTAATCCCCATTAAACCGATCAATACAGCTGTCGTTAATTGTTTTCCTGATAACTTCATACTACTTCCTCCTCATACATCTTTACATCATGTACAGGACGGTATCCGTCCTGCTTATTTCATTTCTTAGAAATGAAATTTTGTTCTTTCCTAAACTGATTTCATTATAAACCTGTAAAAAATATTTTTCTATTTTTTTTAATCATTTTTTATGTTTTTTTTAATTATTACATGTATTTTATCTTTTTTATTATTATTATTTTAATTATTATATCTACTTTTATTTATTTTATTTTGTTTTTTTGTTTATTTTTTTTTTTTATTGTATAAATCATATTTTCTTTTACTTTTTTAGCGGTGTCAATGTATGTCTATTATCCCCAGGTAATTAGCTTATATTATCTCATCTGTAGATTTTTTTAGCCTATATTTTATTGTAGATATACTCATATCTCTATTTATATTGACTGGCATGTATATAAAAAAGAGGCGAACAAAATTTCTTTTTGTTCGCCTTGATATATCGTATATGCTCTATATATCCATATCGTAGTCTTGTAATGCTGCTACCGTATAATAGGTATAATTTTTGCCTTTGTCTGCAAATACCCGCAATACTTCTCGTGCCGTATCTAATGAAGTCAAGCAAGGTACAGCTAATTCCACGGCCATACGTCGTAAGTTAAATCCATCCCGTTCAGGATGTTTACCAAAAGTTAGGGTATTGAGAACGAGATCAATTTTACCATCTCGCAAAAGCGTGGCAATATTTTCTCCTCCTTCATGTATTTTACGCACAATCGTCACATCTAATCCGTTTTCTTGTAAATATTTTCCCGTACCGGCTGTCGCCATAATATGATACCCTAAGTCACAAAATCCGTGTGCTAATTGCAATGCTTCTTCTTTATCGCGATCGGCTACAGTTACGAGTATTGTTCCTCCTGACGGAATTCGCATATTCGCACCGCTAACGGCTTTATATAAGGCTTCCGAATAGGTTTTGCCGATGCCCATGACTTCACCTGTCGATTTCATTTCCGGGCCCAAGGCAATTTCCGCCAAACCGATTTTACTGAAGGAGAATACGGGTACTTTTGCCGCTACATGCGATTTAGCCGCTAACAATCCGCTTTGATACCCCATAGACGCTAAGGTTTCGCCTAAGGCAATTCGGGTGGCTAATTCAACAATCGGCACATGCGTGACCTTGCTCAAGAAGGGAACGGTACGACTGGAGCGTGGATTAACTTCAATAATATATAGTTTCCCTTTTGCCACCACAAATTGAATGTTTACCGCACCTTTTACATTTAATGCCAAGGCAATACGCGTTGTATATTCCACAATTTGCGTAATCATATCTTGTGCTAAATGTTGCGGCGGATACACGGCAATGGAATCACCGGAATGAACGCCGGCCCGTTCGACTTGTTCCATAATGCCCGGAATAAATACGTCTATTCCATCAGCAACTGCATCTACTTCTATTTCTCTTCCTACCATATATTCATCAATTAAAATGGGATGATCCGGCGAGGCAATGACGGCTTCACGAAGATATCGTTCTAGTTCGCTTTCATTATAGACAATTTCCATGGCACGCCCGCCTAACACATAGGAGGGGCGTACAATAAGTGGAAATTCCAATTCTTTGGCAACTCGCATGGCTTCGGTATCACTCATAGCTATTCGCCCGTCTGGACGAGGAATATGTAGCGTTGCTAAAAGTTCATCAAACCGTTCTCGGTCTTCGGCTCGATCCATGCCTTCTACGGATGTTCCTAAGATGGGTACACCTCTCCGTGCTAATGGTGCGGCGAGATTAATTGCCGTCTGTCCGCCAAATTGGCAGATAACACCAACGGGGTTTTCTTTTTCGATTACAGCCATAACGTCTTCCTCCGTTAAGGGTTCAAAGTACAAACTGTCGGATGTATCAAAATCGGTGCTAACCGTTTCGGGATTGTTGTTGACAATAATACTCTTCATGCCCAGCCGGCGTAACGCCCAGGAGGAATGGACCGAGCAATAGTCAAATTCTATGCCTTGTCCAATACGAATTGGGCCCGAGCCGAGAACAATAACACTTCGTCCTTCTAGCGGTTGGACTTCATCTTCACTAGCATAGCAGGAGTAGTAATACGGCGTAGCGGCGGCAAATTCGGCGGCACATGTATCCACCATTTTAAAGGTGGGACGCACGCCCAGTTGTGTCCGAAAAGTCCGGACTTCACTTTCCGTTTTGCCCGTCAGTCGTGCCAAGCAGCTGTCGGGCATGCTATATTTTTTAGCTTGTGCCACCAATGCCGGTGTCAATCCTTGGTGGCGTAGTTCATTTTCCATGTCGACAATGTGTTTGATGTGCCGAATAAACCATACGTCATACCCCGTAAGCATATGTATTTTTTCTTCGCTAATGCCTAAGCGCAATGCTCTGGCGACAACAAATATCCGTTCATCGTCTTGTTTTTTCAATGCTTCAACGATATCAATTAATGATTTATTTTCTATATGTGGTAAGGCTAAATAGTCCACCCCAATTTCTAATGATCGTACCGCTTTAAGTAAGGCTCCTTCAAACGTTCGATCTAGGGCCATGACTTCGCCCGTTGCTTTCATTTGTGTGCCCAACGTTTTATCGGCAAGGGAGAATTTTTCAAACGGCCAACGGGGAAATTTGACAACACAATAATCCAACGTTGGTTCAAAGCAAGCCGTGGTCTTACCGGTAACGGCATTAGAAATTTGATCTAAGGTTTTTCCCAAGGCTACTTTGGCGGCTACTTTGGCAATGGGATAGCCCGTTGCTTTAGAAGCTAATGCAGAGGAACGGCTAACGCGCGGATTGACTTCAATAACATAATAACGATTACTCTTGGGATCTAACGCGTATTGGACATTGCAGCCACCTTCTATTTTCAGCCGGCGAATGATTTTTAAGGATGCCGTACGTAGCATTTGATATTGTAAGTCATTTAAAGTCTGACTGGGTGCGACAACAATAGAGTCGCCCGTATGTACCCCAACGGGATCAATGTTTTCCATGTTGCAAACAATAATACAATTATCTGCCTTATCCCGCATGACTTCATATTCGATTTCTTTCCATCCTGCAACAGACCGCTCCACAAGGATCTGATGAATAGGACTGAGTTTAAGCCCACGTGCGGCAATGGCAGCGAGTTCTTCTTCCGTATAAGCAATACCACCGCCGGTGCCACCCAAGGTATACGCCGGTCGTACGATAATGGGATAGCCTATGGTACGGGCAAAGTCCAAGGCGGTTCCTACGTCTTCAACGATATCACTTTCCGCCACCGGTTGCTCTATATCTTTCATGGCTTCTTTAAATAATTCACGATCTTCCGCTTCTTGTATTGCTGCTAAATCCGTGCCTAATAGGGTAACGTTATATAGATCCAGTACGCCTGCCCGTGATAATTCCACTGCCATATTTAGGCCGACTTGACCGCCTAAGGTAGCCAATAATCCATCAGGTCGTTCTTTTTTGATAACTGCCGTCACGTAATCTAAAGAAATCGGTTCGATGTATACTCGATCGGCAATATCTTCATCCGTCATGATTGTAGCCGGATTACTGTTAATAAGAACTACTTCCACGCCTTCTTCTTTCAAGGCACGACAAGCTTGTGTACCTGCATAGTCAAATTCCGCCGCTTGTCCAATAATAATCGGGCCCGAGCCAATGACGAGTACTTTCTTTATATCCTTTGCCATCTTAGCATTCCTCCATCATTTTCACAAATTGTTCAAACAAATACAAGCTATCCGTTGGACCCGGCGAGGCCTCTGGATGATATTGTACACACATGATGTGCTGTGACGGTACGACAAATCCTTCTAAGGTGTTATCATGCAAATGACGATAGGTGACTTGTGCCGTCGGCGGTAACGTGTCTGCATCAATCGCATAACCATGATTTTGGGAGGTAATATATACCCGTCCCGTGTGCACATCTTGTACGGGATGATTTGCCCCACGATGCCCAAAAGGTAATTTATAGCTTTTTCCCCCTAAGGCCAACCCCAGCATTTGTAAGCCCAGGCAAATACCGAAAATGGGTTTCTTGCCAATCATTTTTTTTACTTCATCTACGATATAGGGAATATCTTGCGGATCACCCGGGCCATTACTGAGGAAGATGCCATCAGGCTGTACGGCTAGCACCTCTTCGGCTGAAGTCGTTGCCGGAAATATGGTAAGGCGGCAATCATTACGTTGCAAGTCACGTAAAATATTCTGTTTTGCCCCATAATCCATAACGGCTACATGATATTTTCCGTTGCCTGCGGTTTTAATTTTCTGTGTCGTCACCTGTCGTACCCACTGGGTTTCTAACGGCTGGGCTAAGCACTTTTGTATCTCCGCTTCGTCTGTATCTTGTCGTACGATAATCCCTTTCATTACACCGTGTTGACGTATTTCACGTGTAATCGCCCGTGTATCAACGTCATATAAACAAGGAATATGGTGGTTCATCATGAATGTGGATAAGGGGCCTTCATTTTGCCAATTGCTCGGTTCTCGACAAAGTTCACTGACAATAAACCCGGCTGCATAAGGACGTGGTGCTTGTTCTATTTCATGAAATAAGCCGTAATTTCCCATAAGTGGATAGGTCATGGTAATGATTTGACCTGCATAAGATGGGTCGGTAAATGTTTCTTGATATCCTGTCATCGCCGTATTAAAGACAACTTCTCCCACTGTCTGTTCGTTCAATAGCAATGTTCCATAAAACCGTTTTCCATTTTCTAAGACGAGCATCCCTTTCATGCCAATACCTCCCCTTGTTTCATAACTATTTTTCCATCAACAATAGTGCCTACGGGTTTTCCTTTAAAAATCATCCCATCAAATGGTGATAATTTACTTTGGGAATAAAAGGTTGAGGCATCAACAGCCCATTCGGTCTGTAAATCCAGCAATGTAATATCCGCATCACGGCCTTCTTCTAATACTCCCGCCGGCAAGTGCAAAATGGTGGCCGGTCGCACGCTCATCGCTTCAATAAGCGTTGCTAAATCCATGCATCCTGTATGATATAAATGAGTCAATACTGCACCTACACTAGTTTCCAGTCCAACAAAACCACTTGGTGCTATATTAAATTCTTTATCTTTTTCATCCCAACTGTGTGGTGCGTGATCCGTTACAATAGCATCAATAGTGCCATCTTGCAAACCGGCTACCACGGCTGCCCGATGTTCTTCTGACCGCAACGGCGGATTTACTTTAAACCGTGTATCATAACTCCGTAAAGCTTCGTCCGTAAAAATAACATGGTGTGGTGTTACTTCGGCCGTAACGGGAATGCCTGCTGCCTTGGCACGGCGTACCATAGCAACGGCATTTTTTGTGCTAATATGAGCAATATGTACGGCACATCCCGTTGCTTGTGCCAGCAAAATATCCCGTGCCACCGCTATATCTTCAGCTACAGCGGGACGCCCTTTTAAACCTAACGCTGCCGATACAGCACCTTCATGCATCACACCATCTGCAATCAAATGGGTATCTTCACAGTGATCAATAATGACTTTTTTCAACATGCTACTGTATTCCATGGCTTTACGCATGAAATCACAATCTTCTACATAGTGACCATCATCAGAAAAGGCAACTACCCCTGATTTTACCATGCCACCCATTGCCGCCAGTTCACGCCCTTCCATGCCTTTAGATACAGCACCGATAATATCTACTTTCACGTGGCTTTCTTGTTCGATTTTATACCGTAATCCTTCGACAATGAGAGGGGAATCGATAACGGGTTTTGTATTCGGCATAGTCACGACACGAGTAAAGCCCCCAGCAGCAGCGGCGGCCGTGCCACTAGCAATTGTTTCTTTGTACGACTGTCCAGGCTGCCGTAAATGCACGTGCATATCAATTAACCCCGGCGTGACAACTAACCCTGTTGCATCCCATATTTCATCTGCACACATGGATAAATTCGTTCCCATGGCACGAATTTTCCCGTCTTCTATGTAAATATCGCAAATTTCATCTTGTTTTTTTGCCGGATTAACTACTCTACCGTTCTTAACGAGTAAGGTCAACGTCATCGCCTCCTATAATAGTCAAATATAACACAGCCATCCTCACGGATATGCCATTTTTTACCTGTTCTTGAATCGCTGAATGAGGTCCATAGCACACATCTGTACCAATTTCGAGATCTCTATTCATGGGACCGGGATGAAGAATTAATACATCTTCCTTTGCTTGCCGTAATGAAGTTTGATGAATACCAAAGAGGGTTGCATATTCTCTATCACTGGGGAAAAAGCCACTTCCTTGCCGTTCTTTTTGGATCCGCAAGACATTGATAACATCAGCATCTACCAATGCTTCTTCTAACTCATAATGGATAGTCACACCCAATGTCGCAAGGTCAGGCTGTAATAAGGTGCGGGGACCAACGAGATGTACATCTGCGCCTAATGCTTTTAAAGCATAAATATTGGAACGAGCAACTCTACCATGATCAATATCGCCGACAATAACCACTTTTAATCCGTCGATGTGTCCTTTAACTTCTTGTATCGTAAACAGATCCAAAAGTGCTTGTGTCGGATGTTCATGTGCCCCATCACCAGCATTGATGATAAGCGGGTCGACACATTGACTAGCAAATAATGGTGCCCCTTCTTGTTTATGTCGCATAACAATCGCATCTACGCCCATTGCCGTAACGGTCAATAGGGTGTCACGCAAACTTTCTCCTTTGACTAAAGAACTCGTAGACGGCGTAAAGTTTAACACATCAGCATCTAAATATTTCGCTGCCAATTCAAAAGAACTGCGAGTGCGTGTACTAGGTTCAAAAAACATATTTGCCACTGATTTTCCATGTAACAGCGGTAATTTTTTATTCTCACTATTCACGACCGTTTTCATTTTTTTGGCTACTCGTAAGATAAGTTCAATTTCCTCTTTCGTTGCTCCTTCCAATCCAAGCAGGCTCTTTCCCTTTATACCCATGCAGCATCCTCCTTACAAAAAAGACCTTTGCCGTCCGGCAAAGGTCTACAATTAGGCATAATTAACTACCTACCTTTTTAGCCTCTCCGGACTATCTTAAAGGTATTATGTATCTAAGTAACTATACGGTAGCATCTCGGTACTACTCATATCTTTATTAAGTATACTATATTTAAAATCAAAGTCAATACTAATCTTGCTGATATTCCCGTAAAAGGACTTGATCCATTCCATCCGTTTCTTGCATCTGTACAGCAACATCTTCTCGGTGTGATGTGGGTACATTTTTCCCTACATAATCTGCACGAATAGGTAACTCACGATGCCCACGATCGACTAAAACAGCCAATTCAATGAATTTAGGTCGCCCCATTTCCATAATCGCATTTAATGCTGAGCGAACGGTACGTCCCGTATATAAGACGTCATCAATTAAAACAATCGTCTTGCCATCCGCTTGAAAGGGCGTTACCGTACTATTCATACCATCTACGGTACATTGTTTTCGATCATCCCGATAGGCTGATACATCAATTTCATATACGGGAACAGTACAGCCTTCTATTTTTTCTAGTTCTAACGCTAACCGTTTTGCCAAGGGAATACCGCGTGTTTTAATTCCCACTAATAGCGTTTCATCTAAGCCGCGATTTCGTTCTATTATCTCATGAGCAATACGCCGAATAGCACGTTCCATCGCTTTGTTGTCCATTAACTGTGCTTTATCCTTCCACATACGCCACCTCTACCGTTGTGTCGCCGCCTGCTGTAAACACACCATAAAATCATTTGCAGGCAACGCTTTGATGTCCATTTTTTCCCCCGTAATAGGGTGTATAAATTGCAAACTGTATGAATGTAATACTTGTCCCTGTATGGGGAACGCATCCCGTTTATAGCCATAAACGGGATCGTTAACCACCGGATGTCCAATATAGGCTAAGTGCACGCGAATTTGATGCGTTCTTCCCGTTTCGAGCTGGCAAGCAATCCATGTATACATACGATAACGCTCCTGTACGGTGAAATGTGTAATCGCTTCTCGTCCGTTTTTTAGATTTACCGCCATTTTTATCCGATCTTTTGGATGTCTGCCAATAGGTGCTTCAATTGTTCCCCGCATTTCGGCAAGGGTACCATGCACTAAGGTCCAATAGGTTCGCTTGGCTGTATGTGCTTTAATCTGTTCGGCGAGATGCCGATGGGCAACATCAGTTTTAGCTACCACCATGACCCCGGAGGTATCTTTATCCAAGCGATGTACAATGCCTGGACGAATCATCCCGTTAATTCCCGATAGAGAGCCTTGACAATGATATAAAAGGGCGTTGACCAATGTTCCTGCCGGATTTCCTGGGGCGGGGTGAACGACCATGCCACGTGGTTTATTCACTACAATAAGATGTTCATCTTCATATAAAATATCCAAGGGAATATTTTCCGGTGTTGCACATAACTCTGTTGGTTGTGATGGTTCCATCGCAACCATCTGTCCTACATCCAATCGATAATTTGCTTTACGTTTGCAATCGTTGACATAAACTTTCTCTTCTTTAATCAATTGTTGGGCAAAAGCACGTGAAATAGCTAATTCTCGTGCTACTAAAACATCTAAACGGATGCCCTTATCCGCTTCTATCACTTCATACGTTTGATGTTTCATGCCATATTCCCTCATTTCGATATCTTATGATGCCAACTATACCATAATAATAGCATAACACCAATAACAATGCCTACGTCTGCCAAATTAAATACCGGCCAAATTAAGAAATCAAAAAAGTCAACCACTGCACCATGAATGCAACGGTCAAGTGCATTTCCTAAGGCTCCACCAAGAAGTAATCCCATACCTACATGTAGCAACCGTGACGAAGGTAATTTAGTACGAAACACACCATATAAGACAAACAAAAAAAATGCAATCAACAAAAATAGCCATTGTTGATTTTCTAAAACACCAAAAGCGGCACCTCGATTTAATATATATGTGATATGAAAAAAATCCGAAAATACCGGAATCGATTCATGTAATGTCATCTGATGTCTAATTATTGCTTTTGATACTTGATCCAATACGGCCATACCGACCGCAACACTCATTACTTGCACAAATATCCTCCTACTCATTCCATCTTCAACAGTGATACTATCCTATCATAGAATATACTAAAATTCAATTCTATCCACTAATAATAATTTATTTTTTCTCTTCCCATAGACATACTAATTGCTCATGACCTGTACCACGATAAAAATACCTACTAGACTTACTTTCTTACGCGAAAAATTTCTCTATGCACGACTACATATAGTAACACTACCGCCATCTATCAAATAAGGTTGCTACCTTCAAAAGCAATGGTTATGGCGTTTCTTTTTCTGTTTAGGCCTAACGTATCTAGTATGTCATGTTACGTTATAAGATATAGCATGTCGTGAGAA
>NZ_AFUG01000003.1:0-23454 GCF_000221545.1 Megasphaera sp. UPII 135-E | reverse complement strand
TAAACGAGTAGCTTTTTTACTTCCCATTAACCAATTTCACCAGCATCAAACAATGCTTGTGGCTCCGTAAACTCTAATAACCCATCCATACCTCCTTCGCGACCTAACCCACTTTCTTTGAACCCCCCAAATGGTGCGGTTACATCCCGTGGTCCATCATTAATATACACATTTCCCGTCCGAATATTCCGAGCAATACGAATAGCTTCTGCTTTTGTCGGTCCCCAAACGGCACCACTTAAACCAAAAGTTGTATCATTCGCAATGCGAATGGCTTCATCTTCCGTCTGATAAGTCAAAACACAAAGAACAGGACCAAATATTTCTTCTCTCGCAATAGTCATATCATTTGTCACATCTGTAAAAATAGTAGGTTTAACATAGTATCCTACCGCTGTTTTTTGAGGTACTTCACCAACTAATAAAGTCGCCCCTTGACGAATTCCCTGCTCCACATAAGCACGAATCGTCTTAAATTGTCGTGCTGATGCAACCGTTCCTAATTGTACATCTTCCCGTGTCGGCTCCCCTACGACATACTCCTTAGCAATACGGCATAACAACTGTTTAATCTCATCTTTGTGTGCATAGGGAATAAGCAAACGAGATAAGGCCGTACAAGTCTGCCCTGAATTTAAAAAGATAGAATTAAAACACATGCGAATCGCCCTTTCATAATCCGCACCTTGCAAAATGATACACGGCGATTTGCCTCCCAATTCCATACTAATACGCTTTAAGTGCTGTAAGGCCAAACGCCCTACACTAATACCTGCCGGCGTAGAACCAGTAAACGAAATCATATCAATTTCATCTTGTTCAGCTATTACATCACCAATATCACCGCCACGACCGGTGACTAAATTAAATACACCTGCCGGGAATCCTGCTTGATGAAACGCCTCCGCTAAATAAAACGCAGTCAACGGCGTATATTGACTTGGCTTTAATACTACCGTATTCCCCATTAAAATAGCCGGAACGACTTTTTGTACAATCTGACCTAATGGATAATTCCATGGCGTAATACACCCTACTACGCCAACAGGTTCACGATATACCGTAGATTGAGGCAACTTTTCTTCCAACGGTGCTTTTTCAGCTAAATCAATATACGATTGAATACGCGTAAATTGATATTCAATTTGTGCCGTACGTGCAAATTGTACAGGTGCTCCCAATTCCTGTATCGTCACTTGTACCAAATCAGCTTTCATGGTTGTAAATATATCTAACATTCGCTGCATATACGCCATTCGCTCGGATACAGGGATATTCTTCCAATAAGCAAACGCCACTTGTGCCGCTTTTGAAGCACGCTCAACATCCGTAGCCGTACCCGCTGGAACTTCGGCAAAAATCTGTTCCGTTGCAGGATTTTCTACACCAATGTAAGTACCTGATGCCCCTTCTACCCAACTGCCATTAATATATAATTTCTTAAAATCCATAATACGCCTCCTTTATATAAAACATCACATAATATATATAAAATAAAAGTATTTTTCTATTATCGTACTTAAATTTTAATTATAACGATTATCCATTATATGTCAATACCCTCTCCTTAAAGAAAAAAATAGTCACATTGCCTCACAATGTGACTATTTTTCTTACTTTTAATACCACCGCGTCATCGGTAATTCATTATTCGTTCCTTTAGTCATTAATATTTGATGTAAATCAATATTCCCAATAAAGAACGAAACAGCACAACCACATAGATATAAATCCCACATACGTGCAAAACTTTCTCCCTTAGCCGCAATTACTTGATCACGTACCCCTTGGAAATTATTATACCAGCACATCAAGGTCTTATAATAATGACGGCGCAAACTTTCTACATCAATAACCTGAAAATCATTGTCATACGCTAAACTAATAATTTCTCGCAAAGACGGTAAAGCCCCACCGGGAAAAATATATTTCCGCATCCATGGATTGCCTACCGATTCATCATGGCCGCTAATATAATGCAGCAAGAAAAGCCCCCCTGGAGATAATAAATGATCAGCCGTTTCCATATATAAAGGATAGTTAGAACGCCCTACATGTTCTAACATGCCAACGCTCACAATACGATCAAATTTCCGTCCTTCCTTTTCCAAATCACGATAGTCAATCAGTTCAATTTCAACCTGATTTTCCATCCCCATCGCTTTAATCCGTTCCTGTCCTTTTTTCCACTGTTCTTTACTGAGAGTACACCCAACACCTTTAATTCCATATTTCTGAGCGGCTTCTAATAACAAATACCCCCAACCACAACCAATATCTAATAACGTCATATTCGGTTGCAAATGCAATTTTTCCAGGATATAATGAACTTTTTGCTTCTGTGCCTGTTCTAATGTATCCGTATCTTGTTTAAAGTACGCACACGAATAACTCATTGACGGATCAAGCCACAATGAATAAAAATCATTTCCTAAATCATAATGAGATGATACTTGTTCCTTTTGTTTTGACTTTGATTCCGCGGTATATAAAATACGACCTAATGCACTTTTATCTAAAGAAAACTGCGTATGTTGACTTAACATACACTTTAAAGCTGTAAATAAATCGCCTTCAATTTCTAAATCTTTCCGCATATATGCTTCTCCTAATGCCAACGAGGTAGAAGCCAATAATTCCCGTTTCGGAATATCTTTATGAACGATAATATGAAAAGCCGGTTCCCCAGCACCAATCGTATAGGTTTTACCATGTAAGGTAACAGTAAAACAATACTTATCAAACCGATGTAAATAATGAATAAAGAATGAATCTAAAATACTCATATAAAACCCCCCTTAACCTAAATCCCCTTTAAACAATAAAATATTTTCCAGCATCATAATCGTTGTCACCGCACCAATCCCTCCTGGCACTGGAGTAATCGCCCCTGCCACTTGTGAAACGCTTGCAAAATCAACATCGCCTACAACCTGATTATGCTTCCGATTAATACCTACGTCAAGTACTACTGAGCCTGGTTTAATCATATCCGCAGTAATAAATTCAGCCTTACCTACTGCCGCAATCACAACATCTGCACGACGAACAATCTTTTCCAAATTCCGTGTATGGGAATGACATATCGTGACCGTAGCATGTGCTTGTAAACACAACTGAGATAAAGGTTTTCCGACAACATTACTCCTGCCAATAATAGCAACCTCTTTTCCTTCAAGCGGAATCTGATAATATGCAAGCATCGCCATAACAGCTTTCGGTGTACAAGGGACGAACAGAGGTTTGCCCATAAATAATCGTGCCATACTGGTTTCCGTTAACCCATCAACATCTTTTTCCGGTTTAATTGCATTCGTAATACGATGTGCCGAAATATGTTCGGGTAATGGCATAAACACAATAATGCCATAAACGATAGGATTATTATTTAATCTTTGTATAGCCGTACATAACATCGTCTCTGTCACCATATCTGGAAACTGATACAGCCGTCCTGTTATACCAATTTGTTGTGCCGCCTTTTGTAATGACGCCGCATACATCACTGCGGCAGGATCCTCACCGACTAAGACCAATGCTAACTCAGGAATAATGTTCTTATCCCTCAATAAAGCAACTTGCTGTTGTAATTTCTCTCTATGAAAAGCGGCAACTTCTTTTCCATTTAAAATTTGCACACTCCTTCCCTCCTAACGTGAAAATGTAACAGTAACAGTACTTCCATGCGCCACCGTTTGCCCCTCCCGTGGAGATTGATATACGGCATATCCCATACCGCGAGGAACGAAGCCTAATCCAGCTTTATGTAACCAAGAATTAACTTCGCGTGTATCCCATCCAATAAAGGAAGGCAGTACAATCCCCTTATCTGTTTCCGTAATAGCAGGAAAATCCCGTTGTTTACGGTTTTGACTAGATGAGGCGATTTCCTTCACATCTGTCGGATGGGATGGTCTAATTCCTTTAAAGCGAACAATTTCCGTCATCATTTCTTTAAATACGGGAGCCGCTACTTGTGCACCGTAATATACACCGCTCGGATTATCAACGACAATTAACACAACATATTGAGGATCTTCAAAAGGACCAAACCCAATAAAAGAACCAATATGCTGATTCATCGCATACCCGGTTCCCTCTTTATTAAGCCGTTGGGCTGTACCTGTTTTACCACAAAAAGTATAGCCATCAATTTTAGCATTCTGACCGCCCCCCGATGTAATTTCTTCTGATAAGATGCGAGAAATTGCATCAGCCGTTTCTTTCTTGATCGGTTGACCTACTTGTTTCGGTAAAGTCTTTTTATATACACTACCATCGGGATTATCAATTTCTTGTATCACAAACGGCTTCATCATTTTCCCGCCATTGGCAATCGCACCAAAAGCTTGCACCATTTGCAACGGCGTAACAGCGACCCCTTGTCCAATCCCCATAATAGCTGTATCTACTTGGCTCATTTTTTTTGCATTAAACAAAATTCCAGTACCTTCTCCCGGCAATTCAATACCCGTCATCTTACCAAAACCAAATTTTTTAGCATAGGACGTCAACGTATCCCCACCAGTTTGCAATGCAATGTGAGCCATCCCTGTATTAATAGAGAATTTCAAAATTTCTCGTAACGTGACATTACCCATCCCTGATTTATCCCAATTATGAATAACTCGGTCATGCACGCGAATAGCCCCTGTATCAACATACGAGGAATTAAGACTCCACGCTCCCGAGTCAACAGCAGCGGCCGCCATAATAGGTTTAAAGGTAGATCCTGGCTCATATAAATTAACCACCGCCCTATTTTTATAGGACTCTTGATTCCCCTTACCAAAATCATTGGGATCAAAATTAGGTCTGCTTGCCATAGCTAAAATTTCACCTGTTTTCGGATTCATAATAATAATAGCGGCACCTTCAGGATGATTTTTTTCCATAATACCATTTAACGCTTTTTCTGCTACAAATTGAATAGTACTATCAATAGTAAGCTTAACAGTTCGTTCTTTTTCTGGCAAGACATTCGTTAAAGCAGAATCCAAAATAGGAACTTTAGCTGGATCAATCAACGTTTTAATAGATTGTACATTCCCGCGAATAACACTATCTAATACCATTTCAATCCCATCTAAACCTTTATCATTTTCTCCCACAAAACCTATCAATTGAGCTGCCAACATACCATTAGGATAATACCGTCTATTTTCATCTACAAAACGCAACGCCGTTACTTTATGTTTACGAATAATCTGTCGAACGGCTTCATACGAACTTCTATCCATCGTTCGTGCCAACCAAACAAACCCCGTATTACGCTGTAAACGATGTTGCACTTCTGCCGCATCCAATTTAACATAAGGCGCTAACTCAGAAGCCAAAACACCAATAAGATCGCCCTGCCCACTAGCCTTATAATTTTTTGCATCTCGTCGCAACATATTCGGATCTGCATATAACGACTGTGCCACTTCGCTAATAGCCAATACTTTGCCATTGCGATCATAAATAGTACCTCGCGGCGATTGTAACTTGCGATCCGTTTCCGCTTGACGATCAATATATTTCGTCATTTCTGCACTATCGACAATTTGCAATTCAAAAATACGAATAAACACAATAAAAAACACGAATACTAAGAGCATCATTACCCATTTTGCTTGCTTCCTAATTCTTTTATCTTGTTCTTCTCGCATCTTGTTTTCCATTATCTATCCCTCATTTATTGTCGCTGTAACCACTGTACGATAGCCTGATCTACACGCTCGCGACTATTTTCCAATGTGCCATTCTGTACCTGTTTCAATACGGCTTGTAAACAGGCACCACTTTTCTGTCCACAAATGCTTACAAGCTCCTTACTATACAACAAATATCGTGTAGACACAGGTATTTTCTTTGCAGTAGCCAACATCCCTGTACCTGCATTCTCCCGTGGTACAAGCACCGTCTGTACCGCATCCTTCATAATACTATCCGCCATAACTAACCAGCACAATTGTTGCACCGCTTCTATCCAATCTTGTTGTGTACGAAAAAAGGCACTCCTTGCTTCTCTCCTCAGCCACGGATCTAATGCTTTCCCTAACTGCTTACCAAAATAACTAAAACGCAAGTGATTAAAAACCAGCCACCACACACGCCGTTTCCATGATACCGATGTCTGCCAGTACATCAACAGCTTTTCTACCCAAGCAGCCCCTCGTTCAACCTGTGGTAGTGTAAGTTTCTCACCCACAGAAGGAAATACATAACATCTTAACAACCCATAAAACAACGCGGCATAACGTACAACCCCACATGGTGGCACAGACACGACCAACGACAACACCGCTTGCTCTATCGGGGGTACCGCTGCAACAAATACGCCAGGCTTAGCCACCATACCTATCTCATCTGAAAAAAAAGGTACCGTCCTATCTATCCCCTTGTTACGCTGCCTGCACATAAGAGAAAAAACACCCGTCCGCCACGCCAATGCCAACGCTTTATCTACATGCGCCGTTCTCATTATGTGCTCCCACTCTCGTAACACTACAGCAAGTGAAATTGTCCTAAATTGGGAAAGCGCGGTTGGTATCGCTGCTTCTAACACCGCATCGACTTTAAAATCTAACTGACCTACAAACCGACAAGCTCGCAAAATACGGGTCGCATCTTCTCGCAACCGTTGTTCGGGCTTACCAATAGTAACTAACCGTCGTGCAATAAGATCATCTTGTCCTTGCACATAATCAATAATATGCCCATACTCATCCATCGCAAGAGCATTCACCGTAAAATCTCGCCGTCGCACATCTTCTTGTAATGACGAAACATATGTTATACGTGTCGGTCGATATCCTTCTCGATCATATACTTCCTTACGATACGTTGTCGTCTCTATTTCTAACGCATCAACGCGGATAACTACGACACCAAAACGTTCGCCCCGTGACGACATACAAATCCAACCATGAGCAACGGCAATCTGTTTTATCTGCTCTGGTCGTGCATTCGTAACCACATCATAATCACCAGGCACACGGGCAAGCAAAAAATCTCGTACAGCACCGCCGATAAGATAAGCCTCATATCCTGCATCAGTAAGTGCACTAAGCCAGCACCGTACACGCGAATCCATCATCATGCCTCCCGTATTATACTATATTATAATAATTTAATATTATATCACGTTTGTATTCATCTGAGTAGCAAACGAAAAAAACAACTGCCTTGCTGTTCAATCCCCTCTACCCGTGCTATACTAAACCAAACGAAATAATATATCAATAAGGACATGCGTTATGAAAACAGGATTAATACACATATATTATGGTACCGGCAAGGGAAAAACAACTGCTGCCATCGGCTTAGCCATTCGTTGTGCTGGCCACGACGGAAGGGTTCTCTTCACGCAATTTTTAAAAACAACGCCCACGGGAGAATTAGCAATTTTATCTCAAATACACCAAATTACAATCATGCGCTCTACCGGTTCATCTAAATTTACATCCCAACTAACACCACAAGAACGAAAACAAAAACAACTACAACAACAAGCACTATGGCAACGCATACAAGAAAAATGTCATCAATTAAAACCCAATTTACTTATTTTAGATGAAATTCTCATCGCCTGCCATGTACAAATGATCGACGAAGAGTCCATCATTACCTTTTTAAAAAACAAACCCGCTCAAACAGAAGTCGTCCTAACCGGACGAACACCTTGTCCCCACATTCATCCTTATGCGGATTATATATCAGAAATAAAAAACAAAAACACCCATTTGATCGTGGTATTCCTGCTCGTTGGGGTATTGAAAAATAATAATATAAGGTAACATGTATACACCTTAAGGGAGGGCTGCTTTCATGATTCAACTAATTATCAAACACACCATAAAAAACTATCATCAAACACACGATCCCAAGGTACGCGAACAGTATAGCATTCTCGGCGGTTTACTTGGTATTATTTGCAACATCCTCCTTTTCATCCTTAAACTCACCATCGGTACGATAACCCATAGCATGGCAATTGTTTCAGATGCCTTTAACAATCTTTCGGACATGTTTACATCCTTTATTTCCATTATCAGTGCAAAACTCAGTAACAAGCCTCCTGATAAAAACCATCCCTTCGGGCACGGACGTTTTGAATACCTCGCCTCCTTAACCGTTGCCACGATTATTCTCATTGTTGGTTTTAGTCTATGCGAAACATCTTTTCATAAATTTTTTCTTCCTATCACTTTAACGACATCATACCTCAGTTTTCTAATTTTATTATTTTCTATAGGAATAAAATTATGGATGTATCAATATAATCTCTATATTAGCAAAACCATTCACTCTTCCGTTCACAAAGCAACTGCCACGGATAGCCTAAATGACGTTATTGCGACAGGCGTCGTATGTATCTCCACGTTCCTACAACCATATACAACACTCCCCCTAGATGCCTTAACAGGAATGTTACTGGGCTTATTAATTATGTATACGGGATTTTCCACGGCCAAAGATATCATAAATATCCTCTTAGGCAAAGCGGCGTCGCCTCAATTACTTCAAGAAATCACCGATTGTGCCTTATCCTCCCCGTATATTACAGGAATACATGACATACGAGTACACGATTATGGACCGGGACGAATATTTGCTTCCTTTCATGCAGAAATCCCCGACACAACCGATTTGTCAGAAGCCCATGCCGCCCTCGATAATTTAGAAGATGATTTACGCAATCAATACCACATGGAAGTAAACATACATATGGATCCCCTTTGTACAAATGACAAAATTATCACTCGCGTGCGACATACCTTAGACCAAATTATTCAATCACAATTTCCTCATTACGAAAGTCATCACCTTCGTATTACCGCTGGCATGACAAGATTAAATATCATTTGTGACCTCTATGTTCCGCCACACGAACTAGAAAAAACACCTTTATCAACAATTCTGGATACCCTTAATAAGGCTATTAAACAGCAAAACCCACATTACCATGTATATATCAGTACCGTCTATGAGTTACCAAAAGGACCAAAAAGCAAAGTCCTTTCCGGTCCCTTTCTCCCCTCATAAAACAATTACTGTAATACCACCGATGTTTCATCTAACAACGCAACTAACGCTTGACGTAAAGATACCGTCGGCGTAACCCAATACACGGAAGAAGCAATGATCGTTTTCTTACTCCCGACTAAATAAAAATACACTTTTACCGTTCCCGGATGTTGCTGTAAAACCCTAAGAATTTTATCACTTAATGAAGATTGTTCTAATTCCGCCGGAATTTTAAGGAATAATTTTTCACCTACTTCGCCCGTTTCCGTACGCCACACTTCTTGCTGCCGTTCCACCTTGCTAGATGCTTGTTTGCGTTCCTCTGCATATACTTGCTCCTGTTGTGCTAAAGGCACCAAAGAATTAGCTAACATTTGCACCGAATTATCAGCTACATCGACACTCCCACGAATAGCTACCGCCTGATCCTCTACCAAGATACCTGCACATTGACGATACACTTTAGGAAAAACAACAACGGTCATACTATGTGTATAATCTTCAACCGTCAAAATAGCCATCATCTCATTTCGTTTCGTCATCACTTGCCTTTTTGTCGTAATTAATCCACCACAAACAATTTCTTTACCGTCATACGAAGACGCCTCTTCTCCATATAATCGTGAAAACGGAACCAATGTTTTCATGATTTTTTCATACCGATTCAACGGATGTCCACTAAAATAAAATCCATCGTATTCTTTTTCCATCGCCAATATCTCTTCCATGGAAAACTCATCAATCGTTGGATACGTAAGTTCCAATACAGATGCTTCCGCATTGTCTTCCTCACCAAAGTCAAATAAGTCTAATTGCCCGGAATCGCGATCTTTTTGCTTTGATGCCCCCATCGCCATCGCTTGATCCAATACATATAATAATTGTGAACGATATTTTCCAAACGAATCCATCGCGCCACAACGAATCAAACTTTCGAGGGCACGCCGATTGACCACATGATTATCAACACGGCTACAAAAATCACTTAACGATAAAAAAGGTCCCCCCTTATCTCGCTCACGCACAATCAAATCAATAGCATTTTCCCCTACATTTTTCACGCCGGATAAACCAAAACGAATGCTCCCATCAACAACAGAAAACGTAGAAACACTCGCATTAACATCAGGACATAAAACAGGTACGCCATGGTGACGACATTCACCTATATAATAACTAATTTTAGACACATCATTGATCATGCTCGTCATCGTCGCAGCCATTAATTCTGCTCGATAATGAGCCTTTAAATACGCCGTTTGCCAAGCTACATACGCATATGCTGCCGAATGTGATTTATTAAACCCATATCCCGCAAAATACACCAGTAAATCAAATACCTTATTAGCAATTTCGTCATCAATATGATTGGTCCTCGTTCCCTGTAAAAAACTTTCACGCTGTGCTTTTAAAATACTTTCTTTCTTTTTCCCCATGGCACGCCGCAATAAATCCGCTTGCCCTAACGAAAAGCCTCCCATAGATGAGGCAATTTGCATAACTTGCTCTTGATATAAAATAACCCCATACGTGTCCTTTAAAATCGGTTCCAAAAGAGGATGTAAATACGTTACTTCTGTTTCTCCGTGACTCCGTTTAATAAAATCTTCGACCATACCACTACCTAACGGGCCTGGTCTATATAAAGCAACCAAAGGAATCATATCCTCAAAATGCTTCGGTGCCAACTCTTTAACTAAAGCCGTAATACCATCCGACTCCATTTGAAAAACACCAGCCGTATCACCCGCGGTTAATAATTGACAAGTCGCTGGATCATCTAAAGGAATATTATTGATATCAATATCGACATGATGATTTTCTTTAATAAGCCGCAACGTATCGCTAATAACCGTCAATGTACGCAAACCTAAAAAATCCATTTTAAGCAGCCCTTGCTCTTCAATTAAATCCTTATCATATTGTGTCGTTAAATACCCTTCTTTCGTATATTGCAACGGCACATAATCATCAATAGGGGCCGCTGAAATAACGACTCCCGCTGCATGTGTCGATGGATGCCGTACCAACCCTTCCAATGATTTACCTAACTCAATCCAACGGTGAACCTGTTCATTACTTGTATAAACAGCTTTAAAATCAGCACTTGTTTCTAACGCTTTTTGCAACGTAATACCCAGCTCATTAGGAATCATTTTAACGACACGATTCACTTCACTAAGGGAAATATCCAATACTCTTCCCACATCACGCATAACCGCCTTAGCTGCTAATGTACCAAACGTAATAATCTGAGAAACATGATCTTTACCATATTTTTCAGTGACATAATCAATAATACGGCTTCTATTTTCATAACAAAAATCCATATCAATATCAGGCATCGTAACTCGTTCCGGATTTAAAAACCGTTCAAACAAGAGATCATATGCCAACGGATCTAACCCCGTAATCCCAAGCAAATATGCAACTACCGAACCTGCTGCCGAGCCTCTTCCAGGACCAACCGCAATCTGATGATCACGAGCAAATTTCACATAATCCCAAACAATCAAAAAATACGAAGGAAATCCCATTTTAGAAATAACATCCAACTCATATGCCAACCGTTGCCGCACTTTCTCCGTAACGGGATGATATTTTTGCGTTAACGCCTCTTCACAAAGCTTTTGCAAATAAGACGCATCTGTTTCCCCCTCAGGCACAGGAAACGCTGGCAAATGACGTTGAGAAAAATCAATCTCCACATTACACTTCTCAGCAATTTCCAATGTCGTATCCAAGGCTTCGAGCATATCGGGAAACAACTCTGCCATTTCATCATATGACTTCATATAAAAAGAATCATTGGTAAATCGAAAATGATTCGGATTATTCAGCGTATCTCCCGTAGAAATACACAATTTAACCTCTTGAGCCGTTGCATCTTCCTTTTCCAAATAATGGTAATCATTTGTTGCCACCAATTTAAGCCCATATCGAGGTGCCCACTGTTTAAATGTGTCTCGTACAATCTTTTCTTCGGGTAACCCGTGATTATGCACTTCTAAATAAAAATCATCCTTACCAAAAATACCTACCAACCGCTCTAATGCTTTTATAGCACCTTCCTCATCATGATTTAAAATATCTTGTTGAATATGTCCTTCGATACACGCACTAAGAGCAATAACCCCTTCATGATATTGTTCCAACAACTCATAATCCACACGTGGCTTGTGGTAATTATTAACACCCTCCGTATATCCCTTAGAAACAATCTTCACCAAATTATGATATCCCTGCGTTGTTTTTGCTAATAAAATAAGATGGCATAACCGTTCCCTTGTCTTTTTTTCAAAACGACTACCACGGGTCATATAAATTTCACACCCAATAATCGGTTTAATGCCTTGTGCTTTTGCCTCTTTATATAAATGCATTGCCCCATATAAATTCCCATGATCCGTAATCGCAATAGCTGGCATATTCATATTCTTTGCCATTTGTACCATACGGGGAATTCGACATAAACCATCCAATAAACTATATTGTGTATGCACATGTAAATGGACAAATGGTTTCATTCTCATTCCTCTTTTCTTCATATACCTATTCATTATTTATTATACCACAGGAACATCTATTTTATTGCAAATCATATTCACCTTATAGTCCCCCTCATTGACAAATATACATGTATTTGGTAATATAATGAAGTCAACGGGACGTGGCGCAGCTTGGTAGCGCGCTTCCTTGGGGTGGAAGAGGTCGCGAGTTCAAATCTCGCCGTTCCGACCAAAAAAAGGTTCGTAACATAGTTACGAACCTTTTTTTTATACCCGTTATTACGATACTTGCTTTTTTTGCCTATACAATTGTTGTAATGCTTCTTCTCCCGCTTCAATAGAAATAAACGGATTATCAAAAATCACGCCCAATTTTTCTAATTCAAAACGGCACGTCACAATAGGTGGAATCGCAATATCATAAACCTTATGCCTATACATATAACGTAATGTCTGCTCTACCGTGCCATCACTCACAACACGCCCCTTATCCAATAAAACCAATCGATTAGCATAAGGTAATACACTATTTAAATCTTGTTCAACAACAATAATCGTATGTCCATAAGTCACATTTAACGTATGTAACAATTCATAAAAAGCCTTCGTCCCTTCCGGATCTAACGCCGATGTCGGTTCATCTAACACGAGAATTTCCGGATTCAATGCCAAAATACTAGCAATAACTAAACGTTGCCGTTGTCCCCCTGAAAGATTAGCCAATGTACGTTTACGATATCCCGACAACTGTACCTTTTCTAACACATCATCAATAACCTGATTAATCTTATCGACAGCAACACCATGATTTTCTAACGAAAATGCAATTTCCTCTTCCACCGTCATTGCCACCAACTGACTATCATAATCATCTAACATATAGCCAACTTCACTTGATAATTTAGAAATTGTCGTCTGCGTTGTTGCCACGCCATCAACAAAGACCATCCCATGCATAACGCCCCCACAAAAATGGGGAATAGCCCCTGTCAACGCCTTGCATACAGAACTTTTACCACTTCCCGATGCACCCGTAAGAACCAAAAAATCACCTTTCTGAATAGTAAACTGCACATCTTGTAAAACGGGCGTTTTTTGACGATTATAAATATACGATACATGTTCTAGTGAAATAAGCCCCTCTTGTGTCGGTTTTAACACTAATTGACTATGATCAGATGCCTTCTTTTCGACCTGTGCCGTATCCAACAATCCCCGGGATACAAATAAGCGCAAGGCAGGAAAATATAATACTGGCGTAACTAACGCATTTAATACACCAACAATGGCAACTAAAGGAATCATCCCTGTAAAATATACAACCATAGGTAAATTCATCACAACTTTTAAAATAGAAACAAATACCAGGCCACTCATAAATGTACCAATAAAACCGCAAAGACTGGGCAATAACGATTTACCTTTAATTTGTGCATGCGGCAAACAATGAACTAAAAAGGTACACGTCAATGCCCCAACGGGTTCACTCAACAAATTGCCATAAGGAAATCCCGATTTAGACGTTAACATATTAATTAATGCAGCGACTAAACCAATACCTAATCCTTGTTTATATGAAGGACGCGTCAAACAAATAGCCACTCCATATGCAGCAGTAGACCAATTAGGCGTGACCCCACCAACGCTCGGTGAAACAAGATGCAAAATCGTTCCTACAGCTAATAATAACGTAGATATTGTAATCCACCGAAACTGACCACCTTGACGATGTTGAAATTCTAATGTTGCCATATCTTTTACTACTTGCATACCCTTTCCTCCTATACCTGTCCCTGCATACGTAGGTAAACCATCCCTACACTTACAGCTACCATCACAACCACTAATATATAATCCCGACTAGTCAATCTCACATTACTCATAAACTGATGTTCCGTACTGCCAAAGCCCCGCAACTCCAAGCTCAACGCCATTGTTTCTGCACGCCCTAGCGACTTTAATAACAACGGTTGTACTACACTCATATATTGAATTGACTTTTTAAACACATTTCCCGTAGATACCAATCCACGGCAAGACTGTGCTTCCTGTACATGCTTACTTTCCGCGATAAAATCAGGAACAAAACGAAGTGCCGCCGTAAACATAAAAGCATATTCATAAGGAATACGCAATTGCGTTACCAATGAAGCAGTCAAATCTTGTAAGCGTGTCGTTGTCAATAAAATAATAAAGATGATCGTCATCGCCAACATACGTAACCCCGTTACATAAGCAGATACCAACGAACCGCCACCTAAATATTGCACCCCCCCTAAAAAAACTGCAAAAATCACTAAACTAAATACGGCTTTTCCATTCTGTCGCAACTGTCCGCTAATAAGTAACAAAATAAGCTCTAAGATAACCCATCCCACAAGAGGCCCCGGCGTATGCATAACCAATGCACAAAAAGAAAAAGCAAACGTAGCAATTAACTTACTCAAAGGCACAAATCGTTTCATTACACATTACCTCCTATATATTGGCTCATCTTCGCGGTAAACTCCCGCATGGTCCTGCAATATCCCACCGCCGGCACCGCCAACGAAAGGCGAACGCAAGCAGGTCGCCGCAACCCCAACGAATACAACTCCTCACATGTCGTAAATAACGCTTCCGGCGTACCATCAAAACGGATCCCCCCAGCACCCAAAGCAATCACGCGCTGACAATATTCAGCAATAACATCCATATCATGCGTAATCAAAACAACCGTAATTCCCTGCTGATGTACCTTCTGCAACAATTCCATTAATCGCTTTGTCGATGCCCTATCCTGACCGCTTGTCGGTTCATCCAACACGACAAATTTCGTTTTCATCGCCAGTGCTGAAGCAATAGCAACCCGCTGTTTCTCACTGCGATTCAAATTCAGTGGATAGGCCTCGGCAACTTCAAAAAGTCCCGTTTCTCGTAACGCTTCAGCTACCCGTGTTTGTTGCTCTTCTTCCGTCAAATGAAGCTGTTTCACCCCATACGCAACTTCTTCACGTACAGTTGGTCGAAACATCTGCCGCTCAGGATTCTGAAACACATATCCAATAATACGGCTTCGCTCTGCTGGAGACCACGTAGTAATATTCTTCCCTTTGTAATATATAGACCCCTGTTGCGGTTTTTCTAATCCCATTAACAATCGTGTAATCGTTGTTTTACCACTACCATTTCTTCCACATAAAGCAATACATTCACCCTCATGAATTTGTAATTGTAAATTTGATAATACAGAGGCTCCTTTGTCATAAGCAAAAGAAATATTTCTCATTTCCAGCATCTCATTTTCTCCTTTCCATACAAAAAAAGCCTTTCATCCCTATTGGGACGAAAGACTCATCAACTTCCGCGGTACCACCCACATTAACGCCGTGCGTTCACTCTACATGTACGGCCGAAGCGATACACGGTTCTTTTTTAACGATGGAACAACACCGGCTCACCCTACTCCTACCGTTTCAGGCTGCATCTCTCGAATCCATTCCCCATACGGAGCAGGGCCGAACTTACACTACCATCGGCTCGCTGTACCCGTCACTGTATGTATACTCGTTTCGATCATCGACATACTATAATTGCTGTTGTTATTAGTATACGCAAAAAAAAATATTTGTCAAGTATTTTATATTATAAAAAACACAAACTTTTTTATCGATTTATCAATTGACAAATACACGTATAATGGTATAATAAATGCAACATCAAAATAGATACGCTTTTATCCAGAGTGGTGGAGGGACTGGCCCGATGAAACCCGGCAACCGATAACGACGGTGCTAATTCCTGCGGAAGAGATTCCGAGAGATAAATTACAGTTACCTCTTTCTCTTCACGGAAAGAGGATTTTTTTATTGGATAACAAAAGCGATCCCGATGAAAAAAGGAGGAAATATAATGAAAAAAAGAAATCGTTTTGCTACACTTGCAGCCACCGCACTCGTTGCCTTAGGATTGCTTGTATCTGGCTGTGGCGGTACAACCAATGAATCTACCGCTAAAGGAACCGTAACCGTAACCGTAGGTGCTACACCTGTACCACATGAAGAAATTTTAAAAGAAATTAAACCGTTACTCGAAAAAGAAGGAGTAAACTTAAAAATTGTAGAATTTACAGATTACGTAAAACCTAATTTATCCCTACAAGATAAGGAAATCGATGCTAATTTCTATCAACACACCCCTTATCTTGATAAATTTAATGAAGAACGTGGCACTACATTAAAAGCCGTTGCCAAAGTACATATCGAACCTATGGGTATCTATTCCCATAAAATAAAAGATTTAAAAGCCGTAACAGACAACAGCAAAATAGCTATTCCAAATGATCCCACAAACGGTGGTCGTTCGTTATTATTGCTCCAAAGTGCAGGCTTATTAAAATTAAAAAATGGTGGTTCTGTTACCTCGACCTTACAAGACATTGTCGAAAATCCACATCATTTAAAATTCGTTGAACTCGATGCAGCCCAAGTTCCACGTGCTATTGATGACGTGACCCTCGCTGTAATAAACACCAACTTTGCTATTCCCGTAGGCTTAAATCCATTAAAAGATGCGTTGTTCTTAGAACCAAAAGATTCGCCATACGCAAACATTTTAGTGGTTCGGAGCGGTGATGAAAATCGTCCAGAAATTCAAAAATTAATCAAGGCCTTACAATCCCCAGAAGTGAAAAAATTTATTGAAACGAAATATAAAGGCGCTATTCTGCCAAGCTTTTAATATCATCATAAAACAGGTACCTGTTAACGGTACCTGTTTATCATTACAAAGGAGTTTTACCATGTCAGTAAAAAATAAAACTACATTCTCACTTGAAGTCTTCCCTCCAAAAAAAGAAATGCCCCTCGCCTCCGTTTATCCCACCCTTACCGAATTAAGTGTACTACATCCTGATTTTATCAGTGTAACTTGCGGTGCTCAAGGAACGGGAAGTAATCGTACCGCCGAAATTGCAGCTACCATAAAAGAGCAATTTAATTTAGAACCCGTTGCCCATCTTCCGGGCATCTATCTGACAAAAGAAGAAGTGTGCAATACCCTCAAAGAATTGAAAAAACATCGTATTCATAAAATCCTCGCTTTACGCGGTGATATGACCCCGGAAAAAGAACCTGCCCATGACTTTGCTCACGCCAGTGATTTAATCCGCTTCATCAAAAAAGAATCCCCCGATTTTCATATTATCGGTGCTTGTTATCCTGAAGGACATGTTGAATCAAAACGTCCCGCCTTAGATATTATTCACTTAAAAGAAAAAGTAGATGCCGGGGCCTCTTCTCTCATTTCACAATTATTTTTTGATAACACCTTATTTTATCGCTTTTTAGAACGGTGTGAAATTGCATCCATTCATGTACCCATTGCCGCCGGTATCATGCCCGTAACCAATAAAAAACAAATTGAACGCATGGTATCCCTCTGTGGTGCTACCTTACCCCTACACTACCAACACCTCATCGCCAAATACGGCGATAATCCTGTTGCCATGCGTGATGCTGGCATCGCCTATGCTATCGCCCAAATTATTGATCTTTTAGCCCATGGCGTCGATGGCATTCATGTATATACCATGAATAATGCCTATATCGCTCAAAAAATAGCCGATGCCATTCGCACCTTATTATAAATCCTCAAAAAAAGGACAGGGAAGCATATCTCTTCCCTGTCCTTTTTGTCTACCCAAAAAGAGGCTCCATCGGAGCCTCTTTTATCACGCCTTACTTAACTTGTCTTGCCATATTGGTTTCATCCATTTGTTGTACTTTATGTTCCAATGCGACAATATGACGTTGCAACGTTTCGATAACACGATACAATTCTTGCGTAGTCGGTGTTGATGTTGCCATCTTTTCATGCACCGTTGCTGTGCCAACCTTAATGCTAACACCTACGTTATATGCCACTTCATCACCAACAGTACTCCCTGCACTGATGAGAATATCTCGTGTCGGACGATAGAATAAGCCCATAGCCATCGCATTTTCGCCCTTATATACACCAGTAGAAGCAGCTATGCTGAATTTAGCCGTACCATCATCAACAGGATGTAATCCTGCTAAGGCCGCCGCACGAGCGCCCACTTTCTTGACATCCTGCGCCACTTGCGTCACCCGCTTATCCAAGGCCGCAATCTTTGCCGTATTATCGGCAATCCGGCGACTGTTCGCCTGTACCTGCGCGTTTTCGGCCGGAGTCGGTACGGGCTGCCCCGACGAGGACCCCTTTAAGACCGAAGGATTCACCTGCCCGTCGGTAGTAAAAATAGGTTGTGCCAAATTTTCAACCAACTCTTCTTTATGCATGGCTTTCCGCAACGTATTGGTGTCTGCCAGCAACGCCTTATACTGCTGCTGCGCCGTCTTCGCCGTCTGTTTAGCCTGCAAATACTGCCGCCGCAGATTCATATCCACTTTATCCGGTGCCGTCGTAAGAACCGCCCCGACAGTACCGTACGAAGTACCGTTTTTTTGCAACGCCTGTTGTTGCTGCTGTGCCGTTGCCCGTAACGCTTCCAGATCTTTTTGCATGGCGCTTAACTTCGTATCATTGTCGCCGGTATATTCTTTTTTCTTTTCTGCCGGCGGCACGACCGGTTGCAAATCCTTAAACCCGTACTTTGCTTTTAATTCGCCGATCGCCTTTTGTTTCGCAGCCAACTGTTGCCGGGCCCGTTCCTGAAATTGTTTGGCATATTCGTAATACTGCTTATCTTCGGCCGAAGCTCCGGCTTTTTCCGCCTGTTCCTTCGCCTGTGCCGTTTCTTCCTCTTCCCACGCAACCAACGTTTTCAGAGACGGTTCATCCGTATTGATATACGTTTTATAATCCGCTTCCGCTTGCTGCCGTTCCTGTGCCGACGGCTGCGGATCCGTCTTCCCTCCCGATTCGCCGCCGGGCTGCCCCGGATCTACCTTCGGTTGAGGCGGCTTCGGTGCCGGCGGCGGGGTGACGGTACCGCTCGAATTCAACGCCTTTAACGCATCTTCCGCCTGTTGCAGCTGTGTATCCAAGACACCCGCTTCTTTCCGCTGCAACGCTTCCACATACGCTTGCCGTTCAGCTAATTTATTCTTCTGTTTAGCGTCTTCAAACGTCCACCAATGTCCAAGGTCCTTAGCATATGCATCGTTCTTTTCATCAAAATTAGCCGCATTTTGCTTAGCTTCTTTCAACTCGGCAATCTTCTTTTTCAACGCTGCCTCTTGGGCCTCTTTCGTCCGCGGATCCGCCGTAATACCTTTTTCTTTTGCATAGCTTTCTAAAGCCTTCTGTTTCGCTTCCATTACCGCTTTTGCATTCGCAATATATCCGTCGACATGAGCTTTTTCTTTTTCCCAATTCTGATACGGATCTTTTTTATCCATCTCTTCAAAATATGTCTTTGCCCATACTTCGCTGTTGTAATACTGTTCCGCCGCTTCCGCTTCGGCTTTCAATTTTTCCCATTGCGTTACCGCTTCCGGCGTAACCGTACCTTGCGAGGTGCCGCCGCCGGGCTGTAACGGATCTACCTTCGATTCGGGCGGCTGCGGATCCGTCTTCCCTCCCGGTTCGCTGCCGGACTGCCCCGGATCTACCTTCGGTTTAGGCGGCTTCGGTGCCGGCGGTTGCGGCTGCGATGAAGATTCCTTCTCCTTTAAAATCACTTTTTTAGCATGAAGGACATCGCCTATTTGCATTACTTTCTTGTGTGCCTCTTCATAGGCCTGTAGCTTTTTTTGCCCTTCCGGGGTATGATCATCCGGATCATACGCTTCTTCTGCTGTATCCGAAACTTTTCGTGCCTGTTTTAATTGCTCTTCCAAAGCGGCAATTTCTTTCTTTAGTTCTTCTGCCGACTTTTTCTTATCCGCTTCCGGATCCGGCTTCGGAATAGCCGGATCGACACTCGGCATCGGTACCGGCGGCTTCGGCACCGGCTTGGTTTCCGAAGGAGACGACGACGCGCCTTTTACCTGTTTAATTTTAGCTACTATCGCATCGTAAGCGGCTTTCGCTTTATTCCGCGCGTCAATCGTAGTCTGATCCGGTCCGTCCTCATCATCATTTTCCTCTTCATATTGGGCTTGCGCCTTATTATAAAGATCCTTTAATTCGGTTTCTTTTGCCGTCAATTCTTGCAAATACGTTGTCTTGGCCGCTTCGACCTCTTGTTTGGCTTTTTCGGCTTGCTGCCGCACCGTTTCATCCTGCGGTTTTTCTTTGCGTGCCGCTTCGGCTTTCGTCCACGTTTCTACGGCTGCCTCATACTTCTTTTCCGCTTCACTTTGCTGTACGCCCGGCGTTTCTCCCGAAGGAGGATGTACTTCCGGCGGTGCCGGCGGCGGGGTAACAGTACCGCTCGGATCCAACGTCTTTAACGCCGCTTCCGCCTGTTGCAGCTGGGTGTCCAAGACATTCGATTCCTTCCGCTGCAACGCTACCACATACGCTTGCCGCTTATCTAATGTGTTATTTGTTTTGGCCTGATCAAAGGTATCATAGTACCCCCATTTATAATCAGATTTCGTTTCATCGAATATACTTGCCGCATTTTTCTTTACCTCTTGCAGTGCTGCAATCCTCTTTTTCAACGCCGCCGTTTGCGCCTCTTTCGTCCGCGGATCCGCCGTAATGCCTTTTTCTTTTGCATAACTTTCTAAGGCCTGCTTTTTCGCTTCCATTTCCGCTTTCGCATTCGCAATATATCCGTCAGCATGCTCTACTTCTTTTGCCCAATTCTGATACGGCGTTTTTTTATCCATCTTTTCAAAATACGTCTTTGCCCATACTTCGCTGTTGTAATACTGTTCCGCCGCTTCCGCTTCGGCTTTCAATTTCGCCCATTGCGTTACCGTTTCCGGCGTAACCGTACCTTGCGAGGTGCCGCTTCCCGGCTGTACCGGCTCTACCTTCGATTCAGGCGGTTGCGGTACCAGCTTGCTACCCGGTTCACCCGTATGTGGTTTCGTTTCCTCTTTTCCCGTACCGGAAGATAACGCACTGATACGCGCTTCTTTTGCCTTGATTGCCGCCTGTAAATCACTTACTTTTTGTGTATCTTGCAAATATCGCAGTAAAATCTCCGTACTTGCACCGTTATTCGCATAGCCGCCATTGTTATTAAACTCATCTGTAGACCAATTTGCATGCTTCTCCGCCTCCGGCAATTGGTTTCGTAAGTCCGTCAGTTCCTGCTGCAACTGTGCTATATCCGTCCCCGTTTCCACCGCGGGAGAAGGCATCGTAAACGGTTTAGACTCATCTTTTACTTCCACCTTCAACTGCTGCTGCCACTTCGTAACCGCTTGCTTGGCCTCTTCCATGGCCTTCTGCACGATTTCTGCATAAGCCTTGGAACTCTTTGCCCGCTCTTGTGCCGTTTCATCTTTCGGAGCGGCTGCCGCGGCCGCTGCCGCCTCCGTCACGTCCCGATTTACCCGCGCAGTCAATTCCTGTAAACGCTGCACGTTCTCCTGTGCCAGCGACAAACTCCGCTTCATATCTGCCGGAGAAGGAGCTGTCTCGCCGGAACCGGAAGGAGTTCCCCCGTCTCCCGGCTGCGGTGCAACCGGTACGGTGCCGCCATTTTTCGCCGCCTCTAAAGCTGCTTGCAATTGTTTTAAATGATCAGGTCCTTTATCATGAGTCGGTTTATATTTATTATATTCTGCGGTCCACTTGTCCTGCGCCTTATGATAGCCGTCGGAATCCTCATCTTCATAAGAATTAATAATGTCTTTATTCTTTTCCCACCACGTATTGGCTTCGGCAATCTCTTGTTGTACCTTTGCAATTTGCGCTTCCAACGTCTTTATCTTTTCCGTATCCGGTGCCGCCGTACGATCTTGATTCATGGCAAGCAAATCAGCCGCCGATGACGAAGCATCCGCAGCAAAAGACGCACCTGCAAAGGCAGTCCCCATTAACCCGGCGACTACCATCGTTGTTAGTTGGCGTTTTGTGAATTTCATTAAAAAAATCCTCCTTTAATCAGACGATACTTTCCCCGAAATTCCCCTCTATATACTTGTGTGCCTCGTCTATTCCCCAATAGACGAAACCTTACTACCCCATGCACATACGATATTCATATGTTTATGGTTCTTATTATCCACTTTTAGTTTTATTTGTCAATTATAAATGAAATTAATTCTCTTGTTTGTTTTTTTTCCGGGCTACCCTTTTCTGCTTTTGCCGTGCGTATAAATCATTAAATTATAAGGTTTTCCTTTATTTTATTAAATAAAATATTAAATTTTCTTAATAATCGCCATGATTCTCTTTATATGTATTGCTATGTTCCGATATTTTCTGTTTTTTTACCTCCCAATAAGTCGTCAATTTTAGAACAATTGATAGTTATTTTCGATTTTATTCTTTGACATTATGTCGATTTATGATATAAATTCCCGACTATAAATCAACATTCGCACCAACCGGGACGCTCCTACGGACGACAAAAAACCACCGCAATCCTGTGGGAATTACGGTGGTTTTCCTTATGTATAAACATAAAGTGAACGTATCTTATTTGTTTTTTGTGCAGCCTGACGCAACTGTTGAATTTCCTGTTGCTGTGCCGCTACCTGATACTGAAGTTGTCCTACTACACGATACAATTCCTGCACATCCGGCGTATTCGTAGTCGTCGTAGCCGAAGACTCGCCGAACTTAAAGCTCATGCCGAAGGTATACGCATTCTTGGAGCCCATCGTGCTGGCGGCACTGAGCATCACATTCTTGGTAGGACGATAGAAGGCACCGAAGGCGACACTGTTTTCTCCGTCGTACGAACCGGAAGAAACAGCAAAGCTCAACTTCGTGGACGGATCAAATTCGAGCGGATGTAACCCTGCCAACGCAGCAGCACGAGCCCCTACTTTTTGAATGTCCTTAGCATTGTTGACGATTTTGAGATTCGATTCCGCTAACGCATTCTTATTGTCCTTTA
>NZ_AFUG01000004.1:0-74217 GCF_000221545.1 Megasphaera sp. UPII 135-E | reverse complement strand
ACTTACTACTAACTAAAAACCTAAAACCTCTCACATGAGTAGTTTTTTTTGTATATCTGATATTTAAAATTTATACGTAAGTTGCAGGCGGGTGTAATTGCCGAGTTTGAATTGTTCCGGCCCGTATAACGTATCCCGCTTGCCCGTACTTTGGGCATCAAACGTATAGTAGGCTTCCAAGAGCATATTCTTTCTCGGCACATAGGCACCGCCGAGCGTGAAGCTCTTGACGCCGTCCAAATAGCGATCCGGCAAGCCTTCCGTTCCATTGCCACCAAAGAAAGCCCCGTGTTCAAAGTGTTTATAATCGGCAAAGGCACTCCACGAATTTGGAAGGTTGTAATCGTGGCGACCGAAGTCAAAACGAATATCGAAGAATTTGGGATTCTTGCCCAAGGTTCGACCATTCATGAGGAACCGAGACGTATAGATGGAGCTGTTGGGATCGGAAATACTCGGATCGATATATTGTTCACTCTTGGTGTTACCGTTGAGATAACGTCCCAACTCGGAGCGGTTTATTCCGAAATCAAAGGAAATAGAGGAGAGGGAGGTTAATTGATACTTTGCACCGATGGCAAACACATTGACCGCTTTGCGGAATACATGGGTATCGTTGCGATTATCGACAATTTTATGGCCCATTTTGTCATAGCCTTTGAGATCATAGTCGGCAATCTTGTATTGCTGTTCTTGATTGCCTACGGAGCGGAAGAACCACCCCGTAAGGCCGAGACGATTCGTCGCTTTACGACGATATTGGAAGAATATAGCCCGCTTAATCGGATCAATCGTATCGCGGCGCAGTAGATTTCCCTTGGTCAATATAGGGCGACCTACTTCTTTTTCAAAGGCTTCACGGGGCAGCGGACTATTTCCGTCACCTTCGGTAAGCGCAGCCTCCATGCCTTTCATGTAATTGGCAATGACGGAAGAATGTTCCCCGTCAAAAAGACGGTTACCTGTTGACGTTTTTAGGAAATTTTCTGCGTATAATTTGTCGACATAATGCATGTCGTCGAGATCTTTTTCCGTCAGTTGCTTTATTGTTATGTTAGTATGATTATTGTCCGCGGCCTTACTTTTAGCGAGTTCCGGTATTTTGCTGTTATAGTACGTAAGGAGCTGCGTTTTGTGGGCTTGATACCATTCTTGTAAGTAGGCTTTTCCGTCCGTGAGCATGCGTGTTTCATCTAAAGACACTTCATACTTCTTTCTCATGGCGACATCTTCGGGGGCTGTGTTATTCGGCTTAGCATAGCCCGGAACGGTAAAGGTTTCCGTATCGTCATAGTAGTCGTCCGTATCCTCATCATGGGTCTTATGGGTATACGATGCCGTTACTTCAGGGGTTTCTATAAAATATTTTTTAGTATGCAATTCTTTGCTGTACGTGTTTTTAGCCAAGGATTGCAAGCGTTGTACTACTTCGAGCCGGTTTGATAAACCGTTTGCATATAAGTTCTTTTCAGCCTGATCTATTTGGGCCTGCAGAGCTTCTGCTTTGTCTAACTCTTGCTGCTGTTTTTCAGTGTAGTCTTTACATTCCGGATCCTTGTCAACGTTGATTCCCTTTAGTTTATCGTAACGGGCCATATATTTCTTATACCACGCATCGGCTGCGTCCTCGGCCTGTTGGTGTGCGGCTTTTAATTGGTTTAAAGAAGAAGTTTCCGCATCTCGTATGTTGGCAAGTTGCCGATAGTAATTGAGTTTGTTCCCATAGGTTTCTTTAGACTCTGTAAGTTTAAGCTGTCCGCCCTCATAGTGCACACCCATTAATTCGTGGACTGTCGGTGTACGGTAAAATACATCGTATTCGGCATGCGTATAGGCGGAGTCCGTGACTCCCGTACTGTGGGAAAAGTCGCCGAACCCGACACGGAATTGCGAATTTTTGTCGGTGTATAGTAGGCGGGCACCGTCGAAAGATTGATTAAACCAATACCCGGTGATGCCCATTTTTTCGTTCAGCCGTCCGAGGGATACATCCCAAGCAGCCGTATGTTTGGTAATATCGGCTTTTTCAATCTGCACTTTGTTGATACTGCGGTTATCAATGGCGGTTTGGGTAGTATCCGGTTCTTTTAAGGCGGCAGCACTGCCGACAAGCGTTAAGTGGGTATGGTTATCTAATATTGCGTTGAGACCTAAGCGTATCCGCTGAGAGAAACCGTGGTCTTCTTTATTTTGCAGTGCTTTTACGGCACCTTCGTCAATGGAACTGGATTCGGTAACTCGTACGGCAGGACGGTTTTCCCCGAGGTGGCTGTCCATACGGGCACGATAGTCGCCGAAGATGCGGATGGTAGTCGTTTGACTGTCATCAAAAGGACGATCTAAAAATCCGGCGAGAATTAAGGGAGAAATCTTTCCTTTTAATTCTTTCGGGATAAAATCTTCCAATTTTTGCTTCGCACTTAAGCCCAGTTTGAAGTTGGCACCGAAACGGAAGGTGCGAGCAGAAAAGGCACGGTCATCGTCACGATGGTTAAAGATGTTGTCAATACCGAAGTAGGCGAGGGAGTCTTTATTTATTTTCTTTTGGATCATGATGTTCCACATGCCATAGGTTTTCCGTTGATACATGTCGACGGTTTTTTTGTCGAGAATGTCATAATGTAATTTAGCTTTATCAAAAAGAGAATCCCCTGTTTGTTTGGGATTTTTTATGCGTTCCGTCGTTAGGGTATTTTTATTACCCGCTACGGAATTGCTGTCGAGCATGTTAATATAGTATTCACCCCAGATACTGCCACTCCAACCGGTCTTTTTATTTTCATAATCCAAGCCTATATTGATTTTATGTTTGGGTTTATCTAATAATTGGCGAGGCATGGTAGGATCGCTGGTGTTAATGGCATGAAGCCAGGTATAGCCGATACGACCTTTGAGGGAAGTGTTAAATTGATGTTTGATTTCCAGTTCGGCACCGGTAATTTCGGCACGACCGATGTTTTTGAAACTGTAAATACGATCGGGTGCATGGAAATATTTGAAAATACCGAGAATGGTCGATTCATCCGCTTCGGGATTAAAATCTATTAATTTGCCCGTATTATAGAGGGTTAAATAATTATCAATCTTGTTGTGGAACAGGGTCAGTTTCGTGTAGGTTTTCGCATTTTCTCCTTCAATGGAAACATCCACATTAAAGCCTTTTTCCGGTTTTAAGTCGGGATTTCCCTGCCAATACCAACCGAGACGAGCCGTACCGCTGCCGTCGGGATTGGCTTTTAACACATGCGGCCCGAACATTTCCCAACAATAGTATAATTCGCCCAACCCGGGAGCCGTGTAGGAGGTGCCGACATTGGCTTTAAAGCGACGATGCACATTACCGCCGAGAGTATGCGTCACGCCCATATTAAAGGATACATTATTGCCGAAAAGGTTCGTGTGATCCAGACGGATAATGGGGTATAAAATGGTATTTTCATTGAGTTGCCACGTATCTTGCAGGAAGACGTGCGCTTTATTGAGTGCCGCTTTGCCGACGAGTTGTTTATTTTGATTTTGATTATATTCTTCCCGGAAAATTTTACCGTTGGCTTTCATGAATGCCGAAGGGAAGTTCCACGTTGTGCCGTAGTACAAGAGGGCGTAATAATCTTTCAGATCATTTGTGCCGTAATTATCGGTGAGATCTTTAGCATTCCCGTAGGTTGTCCCATAATCTTTCATAGTGGGTTTATAATTTTCAGGAAACGCATTATGTTTTTTGACATAATTGAGGATATATGTTTCGTATTTTTTTTCGTTGCCGCCGAATTCCGTGTCTATAATATATTTATTATAGGCTTGGCGTGCTGTTTCCAGATTTTTTAGCGTTTCATTAAAGGCTTTGTACCGATAGTAGGCGTCGGGATTGCGGGAAAATAAAGAACGCCGTTCTTTATCCGTATTTGTACCGTCACCGCCGGTGAGTGTCAGATGAGAAGAGGAACCTTTACCGGCAAAAGAGGGATCTAAGTATTGTTTCCATTCTTCATAGGTAAACTGGGGTAAAAACTTACGTTCCGTATCATAGCCCCACGGTTTGGTAGTATCTACAAAGGAATAGGCTTTATAGCGATCGGGATTTTGGGCGAGCATTTGTTTGGTTTCCGCCGCATTGCCGATGGGCTCCCCCCAATTGTCCGGCACTCCCATATTCCGCTCCTCTTTGTCGGTCATTTCGGGTTTGTAGCTTTCATCATAAGGGGGCTGTTCTTCCCCGTGATATCCATAATATTCGGATTCTTTATCCCAGATGAGAGAACCGTTTTTATCAATTTTTAAATTATGCTTATGTATTTTAGAAGACGCTTCGCCATGATGTACATACAAACTTTTATCGTAGTCATACGGATTGATTGAACGAAGGTAGGTTTCAGGCGCCATTTTTACACGGCTGCCTTCGCCGTCTTCATGGGCATAGCCGAAGCCGTAGGACAGAAGATGCTTGTCGTTGACTTGGCGATTCATGGTAAATTCGCCCTTCCATTCACCGTGATTGACTTCATCGACAGCATCTAAGGTGTTTTTTCCTTCGTAGGTGCTTTTGCCGTAATCACTAGTTAAGGTAATATCGGTTTCTTTCGTACGAGTATAGTTAAATTCTACTTTCCAATCACTGGTATCATTTTTTCCGGTATAGGCAATATTCCCCGTATTTCGTTTTAGATCACGCTTATAATGTACTTGCGGTTCCAAGTAGGAAGTGGTTCGTTTGATGAAACGTTCGAGCGACTCCTGATAGTGATCCGCCCGTGTATCCAACTTATGATTAGCATCTATATCATAATGAGCGGATATGCCGGCATTGGCATTGGTGCCGTAAAAACGGAGGGAGTTTTTTTCATAGGCATTGGCGTCCGCTTCTTCTTGGGTGGCCAATACTTCCCGCCGCATACGATTTGAATAAATTGGTGCTAAATCACGTTTATTACCATATATGGCAAAACGGAAATTTCCGATTTTGCCTGAATCGGCACGTAAGTATAAATTACTATGGGGGGTTCTTTGTGCGGATTCACGGTCACGACGACCTTCAACGTTGAATTTTATACCGGCTTTTTTATTGGGTTTTGAAGTGATAACGTTGATGACACCGCCCATGGCTCCGGAACCATATTTGGCACTAGCAGCACCTTGGATAATTTCAATGTGATCGACATTTTCCGTACCGATACGTTGTAATTCATCACCGGCACCGCTGTATTTGCCAAGGCCACCAAGGGCTTCTTGCCCGTCTACTAAGATGAGCGTATGACGAGGTTCAGCACCGCGAATGGAGACGCCTACATTACCCATGCTGTCGACCGTACGGGTTACGCCGGTTTCCTGGAAGACGATATCTTCCGCTGATTTTGCTTGCTTTTTGGTAATTTCTTGTTTTGTAATAATTGTTTTTTGTTGTGATTCTACTTTTGCCTCTTCTTCTGCTACGGTGGCTTTTACGAAGACATCTTTTGTGGATACGTTTGCTCCGTAACTAGGTAAGGGCATCGACATCCAAGCGACTATTGCACAGGATAGTAAGGCTGCATGACGATGAGTGATATAATTCATAGACCATCTCTCCTTTTTGTGATTAATTTTCCTTATCAGAATAACAGAAAACATGTTATAAATCTACTCCAAACGGTAAAAAAACAATCCAAATGGACATTTTTTCTTTTTGTGCGGGATGATAGGAGAAAATATCACCTTATATAAGTGTTTTTTGTATATAATTATCTATATCATAATAGAGATAGACATAAGTAGAAAAATATATTTTATGGTATTAAAGATAAGCTTATTTATTACAGTTTGGTTATATCCATTTTCCCCTATGACAAAGCATAGTATAATAAAGAATACACGAAGGAGGAAAAAATATGTTATCAACATTTCAAAAAATGCGATATGAGCGTAATATATTAGTTGCTACGCTAGGAGAACAGGGACAAGAAAAGTTATTGCAGAGTAAGGTTCTCCTTATTGGGGCAGGTGGTTTAGGTTCTCCTGTGGCCTTATATTTAACGGCCGCAGGTATTGGAACTTTAGGGATTGTCGATGATGATGTGGTCGATTCATCGAATTTGCAACGGCAAATTTTGCATAGCGAAGATTGTCTTGGTATAAGTAAAGTAGAATCGGCACGTCAGCGATTGATGACGTTGAATAGTCAGGTGCATCTCCATACTTATCAAGAACGAGTGACCAAAGAGGTGTTACGACAATTGCTAGTGGCGGATGAATATGATATTGTCGTGGATGGTACGGACAATTTTGCTACTAAGTTTTTGATTAACGATGTTTGTGTGGAAGAGGAAAAACCGTTTGTACATGCGGGGGTATTGGCTATGCAAGGGCAATTGATGACGTATGTTCCGCATAAGTCGCCTTGTTATCGTTGTGTATTTGAGGATGAACCGGCACCAGGTACGGTTCCGACAAGCAAGGATGTGGGTATTATTGGGGCGATTGCAGGCACGCTTGGTACGTTGCAAGCAATGGAAGTGATTAAGTATGTAACGGGAATGGGGGAGTTGTTATTGGGAAGAATGTTAATTTATGATGGACTTTCGATGACTTTCCGGCAAATGAAATTTCATAAAAATGAACATTGTCAGGCTTGTCATAAAGGATAGAGAGGGTAGCAGATGGAATGGATAAAGGTTATTCAGCCATGGTTTATGGCTGGTGGTACAGTAATGTATGTATTATGTGTATGTTCATTGGTGGTCGTTTTTTTTGGGTGTGAACGATATCTTGTATTTGCACGGTTGGATTCGGGACATATGTTTGCGGTACGATTTTATCATGCGATGATGCGTCGGCAATATGAAGAGGCAGTAGAGATGGCCCGAGAAACTCGAGGGGCGTTGGCCCGTATGATTATGGTAGCGGCACAAATGGAAACAGTAGCACAACGTCAAGCATATATTGAGTTGGAAACGGGACGCGTGCTTACTCTTTTGCAAGAGCGATTATATTACATAAGTCTGATAGTTACGGCAGCCCCCTTATTGGGATTGTTAGGTACGATTCATGGGATGATGTATTCTTTTCAATTGCTTTCAACGGGTGGAGAACACGCATTAGTTGTTACGGGGGGAGTAAGCGAAGCGTTGGTGGCAACGTCCTTTGGTATTATTATTGCGTTAGTAGCGATGGTTATGCATACGTATTTTCGACAACGTCATGATCGTATTATCGGGGATATAGAGCTTTGTTTTTCTGCTTGGGAATGGTATCAAAAGGAAGGATAGGTCGATGCGATTACGAAAGAAGATGGTTGAAAAACCGGAAGTTATGATTATTCCGATGATTGATATTATGTTTTTTTTAGTGGTGTTTTTTATGCTTGCTGTTGTAGGTACTTCAGCGTTACATGTTGTTCCCGTACAATTGCCCGTCATATCACAGGGACAATCTTCAAAGGATGAGGTATATGTTATTACGTTGCGGCAAAATCATCAGTTATATGTGGCGGATCAGCCTATTACATTGCGTGATTTGTCAAAGAAGTTGTCTGAACATCCGAAAGTTTCGATTGTATTACGGGCGAATAAGGATGTATCGTATAGTGAAGTGATGCAGGTCTTAGATAGATTGCGGCAAGAAGGTATTTCGCGTGTTGGTTTGGGCGGGGAGCAAAGACAAAGATGAAACGACAAGATTTTTTTATTTCCTTGGGCATCACTATGGTAGTGCATTTGTTGCTTTTGGGTATATGGGTATATCAAGCGGGGGATTTTCCTAAGTCGGATAAGTCCGCTAGCGTTTCTGCGATGACTGCCTATGTAGCGGATGTTTCTACTCTTATTGATGGTGGTGAGAAGGGATCTATGCGTTCAGATCGCACAGGATTAACTGAAAATAAAGGGCGTCCTACATCAACAGCAACTGTTGTTAAGACGGGTACTATGGTGACAGAAAAAAAGTTGGGGAAAACGATGGCAGAGGAGAGCGTTGTCAGCTCTTTTGGACAGGGAGGCGTTACGGCGACAGGTAATGAGATGAAAAAAAATGGAATAGAAGGGGCTGTTATAGCACCACAATTGGTATATGCACCTGCTGCTAGGTATCCTGAAAAAAGTAAACAGAAAGGCATTACGGGCGTAGTCCGCGTTCATTTTATTGTTACGGATAGAGGGCATGTAGTAGGTGATTCGATTCGATTGTTATCCTCATCGGGAAGTCATGAGTTAGATGAGAGTGCGATTGATGCGGTACGGAAATATCAATTTATAGCAGCTAAAAATGAAGCTGGTAATGCGATGTCTTGTGGGGTAACTCTTTCGGTTGGCTTTAGAAAAAAATAAGTGGAAATGAGGTTTTGTTATGAAAGAAATATATGCACTGGGGGTAATCGTTGCTTTAACTACTGTTTGCACAGTGGTGCAGGGGCAAGGTGAATTTGAATTACCTGAACAGACAACGTGGATGGAGATGAATCGTCATTTTTACGAAGAGAAAGAACAACCATTTTGTAAGACCATTATTACGGCAGAACAAATACAACAGCGACATTATACAACGGTTAAAGAAGCGGTTGCAGCTATTCCGGGTGTAACTGTATCGGAGCAGATGCATGGTGGTGATACGTATGCTCGTTTGCAAGGTACGGATCGAGTGGTTGTGCTCGTTGATGGACAAAATATAGGTAATACAGGGCAGGCTGCTTATGGAAGAGGAACGGTTGATTTATCTTTAGTGCCGGATATTGCTCAAATTGAACGGATTGAAGTTATGCAAGGGGTGTTATCCGTACGTTATGGAAGTGGTGCTGTGGGTGGTGTAATTCATATTATTACGAAAAAAGGGGCACAACGAGAACAGCGGTTAGATGTATTTGGTGGTACGGGCGATCAATGGGGAAGGCGGATTGCCTTTGGTGGCGAGTATCAAGCACTATCGTGGTATGTGACGGGGAGTCGCACACAACGGTCGTATTATCCGATTCGTTCGCATGGAATATATGCAACGGAACGGGTATATAGTGATTATATGAAAGATAATATAGCTGTGCGGATACGACGATGCCTAACGGATCAAACTTCATTAGATATGCAAGCTCAATATACTCAGTTTGATGGACATGGTACGACGGTCATCCGTACGAAACAACCGTATACGTTTATGCATAAAGAACGCAAACGGAAACAATATCGTGTACAACTCGCTTATCAGTATGATACATATACGATGCATCCAGGTTATGTACAATATTATCAGCAAGTGAATAAGGCGGCAGGAGAAACGCAATTTTCTACGCGTACACAAGGTGTCAGGGGGGAAAAGGTTTTTTGTATTACGGCACAGCATAAGATTACCTTAGGTGGTGAATGGCGTTGGGAAGAAGCGATACATGAAACGGCAAATATTCATCATAAACGTCGTACGCAACGAGCTTTTTTTTTGGAAGATGAGTGGAAGCAGGGAAAGTGGACTTTGCTGACCGGGGTGCGAGGAGATGATAATTCTTATTTTGGTTTTTATCCTACCGCACGAGTTAGTGTATTATATGATACGCAAAAAAGATTTAGTGGGTATGCTTCGTGGGGACGTGTTTTTTCTGTTCCTAAAATGAATGATTTGTTTTATACGAAAAAGGTACGTCGACAAATACAGCAACATGGAAAAACAAAATGGGTTGAAAAATGGGTAAAAGGGGATCCTTCCTTGCGTCCTGAAAATGGGTATACCGCAACGTTGGGTATGACGTACCGTTTATCGCCTCAGGCTTCATTACAGGCACAAGTATTTCGTAATGAAATACATCAAGCCATTCGCTGGAACCATGGTTTAGGTCGGGTGGAACAATTGGATACGGAAGCCGTTACGGGTGGAACTCTATCCTTTTTCCGTCAAGTAAACTCACATTGGCAGTATTCGTTGGGGTATGGATATACGGATTATCGCATATATACGAAAAAGGGGATCGATCATAAACGCACGTATAATCGGCCGCATGGGTATGTAGGGGAAATAACTTATACGGCAGGAAAATGGAGAGGCAACCTTTCTTTTGATGGCGGTGCAGGGCGAGATACGACGGATTATAATACGGGGGCCTTTGTACAATGGAATGGAAATGTTCAATATGCAGCGAATGATTCACTGTTATGGTATGTAGAAGTTCGCAACATAAACAATGCAGGGTATGATTTATTTCATCAATATCCCGTTGCGGGCAGACAATGGTTAGTGGGTATGCATTGTTCGTGGTAAAGGGGATAAACGTACAATGAAGAAAATAGTATATATTGGTTTTATTGTGGTAGTACTTATGACACTTGTATTAGGGGGATGTAGAAATGCCGCATCTATTTCTAGGCCTAGAACGAATGCAAAACCGTATGCTGTTGTTACGGATGATTTGCGGCGGACAATTACACTGTATCAAAAGCCTAAACGTGTCGTAGTATTAACGGCTTCGCTCCTTACTTTTTGTGATGTATTTCAAGCACCAGTAGTGGGGCGGACGACGATTCGTTCCACTCAAGTTAAGGTTCCACGGGCATATCAACAGGCGGTAGAACTGGGACCCGTATACCAAATTAGCATGGAAAAAGTCATATCGTTGCAACCAGATTTGATTATTTTAGGTAGTCGTACACAAAAAAAGTTAATCCGTCCGTATGAAGAAAAAGGGATTCCTGTTATTGCACTTCAAGGAAAGACGTTCCAGGATGAAAAAAATGCGTTACAAGTATTGGGGATGGTTTTTGGACAGTCTCAACAGGCAACACAGATATGTAAGCAATTAGATGATGATGTCGCAAAGATTCGCATGAAGATACCGAAAAAAAAGAAAAAAATTGCTATCTTACATGTCACTCCAAGTGCAGTTACGGTCGAATTATCGCAAAGTATTGCTGGCAATATGGCAGAATTGTTATATGCTGAAAATGTAGCGGTGCAACATGAAAAAAAAAGGGGTGATGTAGAGAAAGTCCCATATAGTTTAGAAGTTCTTTTGGAAGAAGATCCTGATGTGATTTTATTTACTCCTATGGGATCACCCGAAAAAATTGAAAAGAGATTGCAGCAAGAATTAAAAGGAAAGGCAGCTTGGAATCATTTGCGAGCCGTTCAGAGAAATAAGGTGTATGTTTTACCTGAACAGTATTTTTTAGTTAGCCCAGGCTTAGCGTATGGCAAAGCTATGGCGTATATGGCTTCACTTATTTATGGAGTAAAAGAGGATGAGTTCTATCAATAAACCAATATTACGTCAACACAATCGCATATGGGCAAGTATTATTTTAGTTGTCTTGGGCATAGTTTTCATTACTTCTTTTGTTCTTTCTATTATGTATGGGGCAGCAGACGTATCTATTACGCGCGTTATTCATATTTTATGGGCACCCACAACAGGTGTGACTGATACTATTATTTGGGATGTACGCTTGCCGAGAGGTATTGCTGGTGTGCTTGTAGGTACAGATTTAGCTTTAGCTGGATTGTTATTGCAAGGTATTTTGCGTAATCCTTTGGCAGATCCGCATATTATGGGCATTTCGTCTGGCGCGGGGTTAATGGGAGTGGTTGTTTTAATCTTGTGTCCAGCGTTGACTTACCTTATAACGCCTGTCGCCTTTATAGGTGCTATGCTGGCGGCAGTGTGGGTATATGGATTAGCATGGAAAAATGGTATTCGTCCAGTGCGGGTTATTTTAGCAGGCGTGGCCGTAGCTTCATTATTAGGATCAATTATTTCGGGGATTCTTATTTTTTATAGCGATCGTGTCCATGGCGCATTGATGTGGATGGCTGGTGGACTTGGTAATGTCGGTTGGGAGTCGGTCGTTTTATTGTGGCCTTATACGCTGGTTGGCATTATTCTTACGATGGTTAGTTCGTATTATTTGAATTTATTGCAGTTGGGAGATGATATGGCACGTGGATTAGGGTTACCAGTTGAACGAACACGATTTTTATTAACGGCATTAGCATCGTTGTTAGCTGCTAGTGCTGTGAGTGTGGTCGGGTTATTAGGGTTCGTTGGTTTAATTGTTCCGCATATGGCAAGACTTTTATTGGGGGGCGATTATCGACTGATGGTACCGGGAACGATTCTTTTAGGGTCGTCGTTAGTATTATTTAGTGATACGGTTGCACGAGTTATGTTTGCACCAGTGGAAATTCCTGTGGGATTAATTACGGCTATATTGGGAACCCCATTTTTTCTCTTTTTGTTGCGTAAGGAGATGTAAGTGAAAGCGATTATAGAAGTAGATAATATTGATGTTTATCGTCAAAAACGGCATGTGTTACGGCATCTTTCTTTTACGGTTGCACCAGGAGAAATAGTAGCTGTAATTGGACCAAATGGTTGTGGTAAAAGTACGTTGTTACAAACGGTGGGACGGCTATTGCCATATAGTAAGGGAAATATTTATTTGTATGAACAAGTGCTACGACAATATACACGTAAAGAATTGGCACGGCATATAGCTATTTTACCGCAATTTCATGAACTTCCAGATATGATGACTTGTCGTGAATTAGTGCGATTAGGTAGGTTTCCATATCATCGTTTTTTACGGGGACTTACTTCGTATGATGAAACATGGGTTACGGACTCATTGAAAGCAGTTCAGATGGAAAAGATGGATAATGTGTTGGTTCGCACTCTATCGGGGGGGGAACAGCAACGCATATGGTTGGCTGTTTTATTAGCACAACAAGCACCGATTTTGTTATTAGATGAACCAACAACGTATTTAGATATGTATCATCAAATACATATGATGAATGTATTACGTCAAGCTTGTATAGAACGAGGTCTTACGATTATCTTAGTGTTACATGATATGAATCAGGTGTTGCAATTTGCTTCTCGTGTACTGGCTTTAAAAGAGGGGGTAATAGTGGCGGATGGAACGCCGCAGGAGGTGATTACACCTGCGTTGATGCGAGATATTTTTGGTATACGGGGAGAACGTATGGCTACTGGGGATCATTCATTTGCTTGGATTGGAAAAGATATTTTTTAGGAGAATAGTATGAATTTATTTACCGTCAAAGAGGGAAAACAGTTACGTTGCGGATATACGACAGGTAGTTGTGCAGCTGGTGCAGTGCGAGCGGCAGCAACGATGTTACTTACGGGGGAAGCGGTTGAATTAGTGCGATTGCTTGTGCCGTCTGGAGATGTTTTGGCCTTATCGGTTGAACATATTTTGCGTACGAATGACCGTGTGTCTTGTGCAATCTGCAAAGATAGTGGGGATGATCCCGATGCAACAGATGGAATATACGTATATGCTACTGTACAGAAGAGCGATACTTATGTCTTAACGGGGGGAGAAGGTATAGGTAAGATAACTAAACCAGGCTTATCTTGTGCTGTGGGAGAATGGGCCATTAATCCGATACCGCGTCAGATGATTGAACGGGCATTAACTGATGTGGCGGAGCAGTATGGTTATAATGGTCAGTTTGCCGTACAATTATCAATTCCTGGTGGCGAAGAAATAGCGAAAAAGACATTTAATCCTCGGTTGGGTGTGCAAGGGGGGTTATCCATTTTAGGTACGACGGGAATTGTAGAGCCGATGAGTGAAAAGGCACTTATTCATACGATACATATGGAAATGGACAGCCAATACGCTGCAGGAATTCGACATTTATTAGCTTTTTTTGGTAATTATGGAGTGTCATTTAGTCAAGCTCAATGGGGTCTTGATACGACTAAGCGGATCACGTGTAGTAATTATGTTGGTGAAATGTTGGATTATGCTGTATATAAAGAATTTTCTGATGTGTTGTTAATTGGTCATATTGGGAAGGTTGTGAAATTAGCTCAAGGAATTATGAATACACATTCTCGATATGGTGATGGACGGATGTCTTTTTTAGCGTTAGCCGCATTGTTAGGTGGTGCTACGTCACAGGTAGGACAAGCCATCTATGATTGTGTGACAACGGATGGGGCGTTGGAGATTTTAGCTAAGCAAGGACTGTTGAAACGGGTTATGTCATTTATGTGTAAAAAAATAGAATTTTATGTGCAATATAGAGTACAGGAAAAAATGCCCGTAGGGGTTATCGCTTTTTCACAAGAATGGGGCGTACTGGGTATGACTAAACAGGCAAAAGCGATATTAGCGGTACATGAAAGGCGGAAACAAGATGAGTAGTACGGGTGACAAGATGGGGCAAGTTTATTTTGTAGGAGCTGGTCCAGGAGCAGTTGATTTAATTACGGTGCGTGGAAAAAATTTGCTCGAAAAGGCGGATTGTGTCATTTATGCAGGCTCTTTGGTAAATCCAGAAATATTATCATATGTTCCTTCTGTTTGTCGTATATATAATAGTGCTATAATGACATTAGAAGAAGTACTGGCGGTTATGTGTAGGGAGTATAAAAAGGGAAGTCGAGTTATTCGTTTGCATACAGGTGACCCGTCTGTATATGGAGCTATTCGTGAACAAATGGATGCGTTGAGAAAGGCCGGCATTCCTTTTTCTATTGTACCAGGGGTAAGTTCTTTTTGTGCAGCTGCTGCGGCGGCACAGCTTGAATATACACTTCCCGGTGTAAGTCAGTCTGTTATTATTACACGGATGCAAGGTCGTACGCCTGTGCCAGATAAACAGCAGATACAGGATTATGTGGAACATGGAGCTACATTAGTTATTTTTTTGAGTAGTCATATGTTACGGGAATTACAATCCGTGTTATTGAAAAGTGGAATGGCTGCTGATATGCCTGCGATGATTGTGTATAAGGCATCTTGGCCAGAGGAAAAAGTGTTGTCGTGTACCGTGCAGACCCTAGCGGATACAGGAGAAAAAGAAGAAATTCATCATACGGCATTGATTGTTATTGGTAGGGTGTTATTGGATGGATATGAGCGTAGTTTATTGTATCATCCGAATTTTAGTCATCATTTTAGAAAGGGAAAAAAGGGCGAAAAAGATTATGACTAAAGGAGATGCTATTTTTTTAATTTCGGTTTCTTCCCGGGGACGAGACACGAGTATTCAATTAGCACAGGCTTTACAAGGGAAGCATCAGGATATACGCTTGTATACATTAGCGGCATATAAGATTGAGGGCGTGGCAGAAATTAAGGGTGACGTGAGTACCTTTGTTAAGTCGATTTTTTATCAGGCGAAGGCGATCATTTTTTGCTGTGCTATGGGAATTGTTGTGCGTAGTATTGCACCTTACTTAAAAGGTAAAGATGTTGATCCAGCAGTGTTATGTATGGATGAAAAAGGAGCGTTTGTCATTCCTGTTATTTCGGGTCATTTAGGCGGGGCGAATAGTTTAGCTAGACAAGTGGCACGCTTAATTAAGGGAAAAGCGATTATTACGACGGCAACGGATATCAATCATGAATTTGCTATTGATGAGTGGAGTGTACAACAACATTGTTTATTAGAACCATTAGCCATGATAAAACGGTTTTCTGCTACTTTATTAGAAAAAGGGTGTGTGGGCATAAATAGTGAATTTCCTGTAGAAAAACCATTGCCACAAGGATTGTCGTGGGAAGCAGAGGACATTGGCATGGTAGTTACGGCACGTATGAATTATCGACCGTTTAAGAAAAATTTGTTGGTTCATCCGCAGGTATTACATGTAGGAATCGGGTGTCGTGCTGGTATATCGAAGCAACAGATTGATAGTGCTTTTTTTGCGGTTGTTGATAAATTTCATTTATCGACAGGTTCCGTTAAAGCACTTCATACGATTGATATTAAGAAGGACGAAGTAGGTTTGTCTGAGTTTGCTAGTTCTTGGCATTGGCCAATTTATTATCATAGTGCAGAGATGTTAAAAAAAGTTAAAGGGAGCAAGTCATCGTCTTCTTTTGTCACGCAAACAGTAGGCGTAGATAATGTTTGTGAAAGAGCAGCACTATGTGGTATAGAGGGAAAACTTATTGTGGAAAAGCAAAAACATGAAAGCGTTACCATTGCTATTGTACAAGAAGATTATATGGTATTATGGTCAAAAGAGGAGAGTATATGCAGAAAATAGTATATGTAGTGGGCATTGGACCTGGTGATTCCAGGATGATGACAAGAGAGGCTTGGGATATATTAACACAGTGTGAGTATATTGTAGGGTATACGACATATGTAGCATTAATTCGTTCGCTTTTTCCGCAAGCTACTTTTGTTACGATGGGAATGAAAAAAGAAAAAGAGCGTTGTCGAGAGGCACTTCGTTTAGCTGAATTGGGACATAAAGTTGCTCTTATTTCAAGTGGTGATGCCGGGGTTTATGGCATGGCGGGGATTATCCGTGAATTAGGCGTGGATTATCCTCATGTCACCATTCAAGGTGTGCCAGGGGTGACTGTTGCTTTATCAGGAGCGGCGTTGTTAGGAGCACCGTTAGTTCATGACACGTGTTTTATCTCTTTAAGTGATGCCTTAACATCATGGGAAATCATTGAAAAGCGGCTGAAGTATGCGGCAATGGGTGATTTTGTTATTGTATTGTATAATCCGGCAAGTAAACGTAGACCGGATTATGTTCAACGGGCTTATCACCTCATTGCTCCTTATAGGCAACAGATAACACCTATAGGAATAGTGCAGCAAGTAGGACGCATAGGGGAAAAAGCATGGATAGCGACATTAAAAGAGATGGAAACACTGGCAGTAGATATGTTTACGACTATTTTTATTGGTAATAGTCAAACTAAAGTTATCGAGGGTAAGATGGTAACACCTCGTGGATACTCTTTGTAGGAGGTATAAGATGGCAGTATGGGTTGTAGGGGGGACAACGGAAGGTAGAAAGATCGCTTGTTGGTTAGCGGAGCAACATATTTCCGTGATACTTACAGTAGCAACGGGTTATGGTGCTGCCGTTTTACCTTCATTATCGTATCTTACGGTGGTTGTTGGTCGCTTAGCGGTAGCTGAAATGGATGCTTTTTTAGCACAATATCAGCCAGTTTTGGTGATTGATGCAACACATCCATATGCCCGTGAAGTGACGATTAATGTACAGCAAGCATGCCAAAGAGGAGGATATGATTATATCCGTGTTGTTCGACCTAAAAGTAAATCGGGGGATTGGCTTACGGTAGATTCTGCTACAGAAGCGGTAGAAGTATTAAGTCATACGCAGGGAAATATATTTTTGACTACCGGTAGTAAAGACCTGGAGTTTTTTGCACGTTTGCCTGATTATAAGGAACGGATTTTTTTACGCATTTTACCGTCACGTCTATCATTGGACAAGGCGTTGACTTTAGGGTTTCCTCCTAGTCGAATTATTTGTATGCAAGGACCGTTTTCTCAAGCGTTAAATCAGTTGATGTTTCAGGAGTGCAAAGCTATGTATGTTGTCACTAAAGATTCAGGTATTACTGGCGGTTTTCCAGAAAAGGTAAGGGCTGCAAAGGAAGCAGGAAGCTTGCTGATGGTATTAAAACGAACGGAAGAAGACGGTATTTTGTATAGGGAGATCGTAGACAAAGTTCAACGCTATTTTCCCCATATAGGAGGGCCAGTATGAGTATTTTTATTGTTGGTATGGGTATGGGAAATCCTGAATTATTGACACAAGAAGCAGTGTCAATAATTAAACAAAGCACGACTGTTATTGGAGCAGAACGATTAGTTCGTATGGTCGATACGACAGAGAAAAAAGTTTATATCTCGACACGAGCGAGTGATATTTATGATTATGTAAAAACACTCGTAGACGAAGTGGTAGTTATTTTGGTATCGGGGGATGTAGGCTTTTACAGTTTAGCTTCTTTGTTGACCAAGTTTCCAAAGCATGCGGTACGTCGTATTTGTGGTATTAGCAGTTTGGTTTATTTTGCGTCATTATTGCAAATTCCTTGGCAAGATGTGTTTACTGTAAGTAGGCATGGGCGTCAAGCGGATATTATATCTGCTGTTATGGCCCACCCAAAGGTCTTTTGCTTGACAGGTGGATCGCAGACCGTATCCTCTATTTGTCAAGAGTTATGTAGACATGGATTAGGTGCAGTGAAGGTATATGCAGGTGAAAATTTATCCTATACAACGGAACGATTAATGGAAGGACAGGCAGAGGAATTATGCAGTTGTCCCTTTGGTGATCCTTCGGTGTTACTAATTTCTCATACGCCGGCATGTATACCCTCATTTCCTCGATATGGATTAGATGATTCTCTTTTTTTACGAAGTCATGTGCCGATGACGAAACAGGAGGTTCGGGCCGTTGCTTTGGCTAAGTTGGGAGTTACGATGGGAGCGACCGTATTTGATATTGGTTCGGGAACAGGAGCTTGTACGGTGGAATTAGCAAGGCAAGCGTTGGCAGGACATGTTTATGCGATAGAAAGTGATCCAGAAGCACAGGCGTTGACTCGTGAAAATATAATGCGATTTGGTTTAACTAATGTGACTGTTGTAGAAGGGATGGCTCCGTTTGCTTTTTCATCTATACAGGCTATACCAGATTATATTTTTATTGGTGGAACAAAGGGGTATATGCGAGATATTTTAGATAGTATATATGAAAAAAATAAGCAGTGTCAGGTAGTTATTACGGCGATTACATTAGAAACGGTACAGCATGTGTTGTCGTATTATGAAGAAAGAAATGAATATAGTGTAGATATTACGCAAATACAAGCTTCGCGTTCTCGGTTAATTGCAAAAGCTCATATGATGATTGGACACAATCCTGTATACATTATGCGGGCAATATATAAGGAGGTCAGTCATGGTGACTTGTAATGTGCCTCGCTTGATGGTAACGGGGACACATAGTGGCTGTGGTAAAACTACGGTTATGTGTGCGTTATTAGCTGCTTTAAAAGCACGTGGTCATAGTGTAGTTGCATATAAGAGCGGACCTGATTATATTGATCCCTTATTTCATAAGACGGTATTACATGTGCCGTCTTATAATTTAGATCTATTTTTGTTAGGACGAGGTATCATTGGTAAACAACGAGCAATGTATTTATTTGCGACACATGCTCAGCAATCAGATATTGCTATTTGTGAAGGGGTTATGGGTTTTTTTGATGGAGTAGGGACATCGCGTGAAGCTTCTTCATATGAAGTGGCAGATACGCTGCAGTTACCGACGATTTTAGTGGTAGATGGAAAGCATGCATCTGCTTCGTTAGGAGCGGTAATTCAGGGATTTTTGCAAGGTCCGAATAAGAGTCATATTGTAGGTTTTATCGTAAATCGGTGTAAGCCTATGGTTTATATGTATTTTAAAGAACAGTGGGAATCTTGTACGGGTATACGGGCCTTAGGATATTTGCCTGATATAGAAGAATGTCGTATAGAAAGTAGACATTTAGGTCTAGTCACACCTCATGATATGTTTCAATTGCAGGAAAAGATACAGCGATTACGCCAGCAAGCGGAGCAGACATTAGCCTTAGATGATGTAGTTGGTCTGGCACGCACAGCGAGAACGTTACATTATCCTTCTTTTACGTATACTACTAGTGCTGCTGTGCGTATTGGGGTGGCACAAGATGAGGCTTTTTGTTTTTACTATGCCGATAGTTTAGCATTATTGCAACAATTAGGGGCGACATTAGTACCTTTTAGTCCTCTGCGTGATTTACATTTGCCCGATTGTGATGGTATATATTTAGGTGGGGGGTATCCAGAATTATATGCGGAACAATTAGCAGATAATATAAGTATGAAACGTCGTATTCGAGTGGCACTTTTGTCGGGAATGCCTTGTTTTGCTGAATGCGGTGGATTTTTATATTTGTTATCGACATGGCAGTCGCAAGAAAAATCATATGCGTGGAGTGGTTTAATCGAGGGAACGGGTGAAATGAAATCTCGGTTAGTACGTTTTGGTTATCAAACGCTTCATTTTTTAAAGGATACCGCGTTAGGGAAAAAAGGGATGTGTTGGCCAGCACATGAATTTCATTATTCCGATACGACAAATAATGGTACGGCTTGTTTAGCTATCAAAGCTGCACGCTCAACCCATTGGTTGTTAGGACACGGAACAAAAACACTATTTGCAAGTTATGCACATTTGCATTTATGGGGAAATCCAGTAGGAGCAGCTCGGTTTATTCATAACTGTTGGCGGTATCAACAGGGGAGGTTGTAAAGTATGGATATTGAATATGTATTGCCTCAAGATATTGAAGCACGGAGTATGGAAATTATTGAAGCTGAATTAGGGGAGATTATATTACCAGAGAAAGTAGCTCCTATTGTTAAACGGGTTATTCATACGAGTGCAGATTTTGAATATGCACGTACGTTATGTTTTAGTGAAGATGCGGTGTCATCGGCTTTACAAGCATTGCAACAGGGAGCGACGATTGTTACCGATACAAATATGGGGCTTATGGGAATTAATTCGGCTGGGGTACAACAGTTGGGATGTCAAAAATATTGTTTTATGGCCGATGCAGAGGTAGCGAAAAAGGCGAAAGAAAAGGGGACGACACGGGCGATGGCAGCTATTGATAAAGCGTGTCACATAACGACTCCGCTTATTTTTGCTATTGGCAATGCACCGACCGCTTTATTGCGCTTAGAAGAGCATATCAAGTGCGGTCGTATAAAACCAGCACTGATCATCGGGGTACCCGTTGGCTTTGTGAATGTAGTGGCGGCTAAAGAAAGAATTATGCAATGCGGCGTTCCCTTTATTGTGGCGAGAGGGCGTAAGGGAGGAAGTCCGATTGCAGCGGCTATTTGTAATGCTTTAATTTATATGCTGACAAGAAAAACAAAGTGACAAGTAAAAATACTTGACACTATTTTCTTTTTTTGCTACACTTAATGAGCAATCAAAACTAGGGCGGTGAGTATATGGTAGAAGATGTGATCCGCAGAGGTAGATTATTAGATCTGTATGGTATGTTATTAACAGCAAAACAACAAAAATGCATGTGCTTGTATTATGAGCAAGATTGGTCTTTAAGTGAAATTAGTGAAGCGTTGGCAATATCTCGTCAAGGGGTATATGATTTAGTGAAACGATCTGTGCAGATATTGGAAAATTATGAATTGCATTTAGGTTTTCTAGATAAGCAAGATAAGATAAAGCGAGTAAGGGAAGAGAGCCTTGCTTTGTTACGACAAGAAAAACCGGATATCAAGAAAGTCTGTCAGCTATTAGAAGCGGTAGACTTATAAAGGAGAGCATATGGCTTTTGAGAATTTATCGGAGCGGTTTCAAGAAGCATTTAAAAAATTACGTGGCAAGGGTAAATTACAGGAAGAAGATGTTCAAGAAGTATTAAAGGCAATGCGTAGAGCATTGTTAGAAGCCGATGTTAATTTTACCGTTACGAAAGACTTTATTAATCGAATTAAAGAAAAAGCCGTAGGGGAAGAAGTTTTTGGCAGTTTAAATGCTTCTCAAACGGTTATTAAAATTGTACGAGATGAATTAACAGAATTATTAGGGGGCACACAGAGTCGAATTATGGTTGCTTCTAAGCCCCCGACAATTATTATGCTCGTTGGTTTGCAAGGGGCGGGGAAAACTACGACGGCCGCTAAATTGGCTAAGCAATTACAACGTAAGGGAAAGACGCCTTTATTAGTGGCAGCCGATGTATATAGACCCGCGGCTATTACGCAGTTACAAGTATTAGGACAGGAATTAGATATGCCTGTTTATACAGAAGAGGACTGTCAAGATCCAGTAGGCATTTCTTCTCGTGCTATTTCGTATGCTACATCTCATTTACGTGATACCGTTATTATTGATACAGCTGGGCGGCTGCACATAAATGAAATGTTGATGGATGAATTAAAGCACATTCGGGAGTCCGTACATCCGCATGAAATTTTATTGGTTGTTGATGCAATGACCGGACAAGATGCAGTAACGGCAGCATCAGCGTTTGATGAAGCATTAGGGATTGACGGTATGATTATGACAAAGTTGGATGGTGATGCTCGTGGTGGAGCGGCGTTATCTATTAAAGCCGTTACAGGGAAGCCCATTAAATTCATTGGGGTTTCTGAAAAATTAGATGGGCTAGAAGAATTCCATCCCAATCGATATGCTTCGCGAATTTTGGATTTAGGTGATGTAGAAACTATTATTGAAAAGGCGCAAGCAGCATTTGATGAAGAATCATTGGCAACGATGAAAAAAACGTTACGCAGTGGATCCTATACATTTGAAGATTTTTTGGGTCATTTGCAAACGTTGAAAAAAATGGGAAATATGAGCACTTTATTGGGACTCATCCCAGGTATTGGCAAATATAAAAAAGAGTTAGAAAAAGTTAATATGGATGGTAGCGAATTTAAACATCTTGAAGCGATTATTACTTCAATGACGATAGAAGAACGGACGAGTCCGAATCCTAAACTATTGATAAAAGATAGTCGAAAGCGACGTATTGCAAAAGGTAGCGGTACACGCGTACAAGATGTAAATAGATTATTAAAGCAGTTTGTGGAAATGCAAAAAATGATGAAACAAGCAAAAAAAATGCAAGGTGGTAAAAAAAGACCTGGATTTTTGCCGAAGTTTCCTTTTTGAATATAATTATTTTATAGAGGAGGTGAGTAAAACATGATTAAAATTCGTTTAGCCCGTTTAGGTGCTAAAAAGAAACCTGTATATCGTGTGGTTGTAGCAGATTCACGCAATGCTCGTAATAATGGGCGTCCTGTAGCTACTATTGGCACGTATGATCCCGCTAAAGATGCAGCAACTCGTTTAACGATTGATGCTGAATCAGCTTTGGCATGGCTCGGTAAAGGTGCACAACCAACGGATACGATTCGTTCTTTGTTTAAAAAAGCAGGTATTATGGCTCAATTTGAAGCATCTAAAAAATAAGTGAGGCAGACTTATGGAAGAGTTAATTGCAGGTATTGCTAAAGCATTGGTTACACAACCAGATGCAGTTACAGTTACTAAAATTCAAAAACAAGGCCTCGAAGTATATGAGCTTCATGTCGCTCCCGGTGATATGGGAAAAGTTATTGGCAAGCAAGGTAGAATTGCGAGAGCATTTCGCCTTGTTGTCAAAGCGGCAGCGGTGAAGGCGAATAAAAGGGTATCGTTAGATATCGTATAGGAGGAAGAATGGATCGAATCACATTACGTGTGCCTGTTACGGTCAAAGCCAAGGTGACACAATCTTTAAAAGAAAAAATTTTGCGCAATGTTGATCAGACATTAGCTGATATCGATCGTGAAATGCAAAATTTAGAAGAACAAGCAAAACGCATGATGGCAGAACAAGCGAAAATTGATGCACAAGGGCTTATTTCTTTACGCTCTCAAGTTGAAGAACAAAAACAACGTTTGTTAACAGCACGTGCTAAAGGTGAAAATGATCGCGATGCAGCTCAACAGCTGACAATTGGTTCAGAAATTGTACAAGGTACGACAGAACAAATGGTAGAAGTAAAAGTGGGCGATGATTTAGATGCAATGACAAGGGTAGAAGTTTTATTGGAAGATGGAAAAGTCATTGCTATTCGTCAATAGTATACGATGGCTTCTTTAGATTTATTTACCATTGGTCAAATTGTTGCCCCGCACGGTGTGCGGGGTGATGTTCGTATATATCCAGATACGGATTTTCCCGAGCGGTTTTTAAAAATGAAGTATGGATATATTGGCGGACGGCGCTATAAGGTAATGGCCGCTCGTTTTCATAAACGCGTTGTGCTAATGAAATTTGCCGGGGTTGATGATAGAAATAGTGCAGAATTGTTAGTACAGCAAGCATTACAAGTCCCACGTGAAGAGCTTATGCCGTTGCCTAAAGGTACGTATTATATATTTGATATTATTGGTGCAAGTGTATATGATACACAAAATGCTTATTTAGGAGTACTTACAGAAGTATTAAAAACAGGTAGCAATGATGTGTATGTGGTGACAGACGATGATGGTCAAGAACAATTATTTGCGGCTATTCCATCGGTTGTCAAAGAGATTGATATAGAACATAAAAAAGTGGTATTAGATCCTCCAGAATGGGTGGAAGCATGAAAATAGATATTATTTCTTTATTTCCTGATTTTATTCAAGCCTTTTATCAGCATAGTATTATTGGACGTGCAGTGGCATCTGGGGTGATAGATTTAGATGTGACTAATCCACGGCAATTTACCTATGATCGACATCGCATGGTAGATGATACCCTTTATGGTGGCGGTCAGGGCATGTTGATGAAAGCGGCACCTTTATTTACGGCAGTTGAAGTGGTACGGCGTAGTGTGGAGAAACGACGCATTATTTTTATGGGACCAACGGGATGCCCTTTTACACAGCAAAAGGCTAGGGAATTAGCTACATATGATCAGTTGATTTTGGTATGTGGTCATTATGAAGGTGTGGATTATCGTGTGGAAACAGAATTAGTTGATGAAGTTATTTCAATTGGTGATTACGTTCTCACGGGTGGTGAAATTCCAGCGATGGTAGTTACTGATGCGGTAGTACGTATGATTCCAGGTGTTTTAGGAACGCATGCTAGTGCTACAGATGATTCATTTTATACATCATTGTTAGAATGTCCACAATATACCAAACCATCTATATTTAGACAATGGGCTGTTCCAGATGTTTTATGTAATGGTGATCATAAAAAAATAGCTAGCTGGCGGCGCCAAGCTTCGTTACAGCGAACGGCTATGTTGCGACCAGATTTATTGATTCACGCTTCATTGACGCCACAAGAACGTCTATGGCTCAGTTCTGAGAAAGAGGAGATAGAGTAATGTTGTCACCTTTGTATGTTGGGTTAGTACATTATCCGGTGTATGATAAAAATTTTGATGTGATTACAACCGCTATAACGAATTATGATTTGCATGATATTTCCCGATCAGCGAAGACGTATGGCGTAAAAAAATATATTATTATTCATTATGTTCAAGGACAGGTGGATATGATTCATAAGATTATGAACTTTTGGGAAAGTCCCGTAGGTAGAGAGTATAATGGATATCGGACACAGGCTTTTGATATCGTTGATATTAAAGCAACGATACAAGAAACTGTAGATATGATTACGTGTGAAGAGGGTGTACGACCGTACGTGGTTACTACGGATGCACGTACATATGCTCAGTCTATTTCGTATAAAGACTTACGGAAGAGACGGGAAACGGATGGACGTCCCATCTTGGTGTTACTGGGAACGGGATATGGTATGACAAAAGAAGTGATGGAAGAATTTGATTTTATATTAGAACCTATTCACGGAACAGGAACATATAACCATTTATCTGTTCGTTCAGCTGCAGCTATTATTTTAGACCGCTTAGCTGGTTCTTCGTGGTGGGAATAAAGGAGGAAAGTATATATGTCCGGACATTCAAAGTGGGCTAATATTAAACGTAAAAAAGGTAAGAATGATGCGATTCGTGCAAAGATTACGACAAAAATAAGTCGTGAAATTACTATTGCTGTACGGATGGGAGGATCCGATCCCGTTGGTAATATGCGCCTTAAATTAGCATTGCAAAAAGCAAAAGAAAATAATATTCCCAAAGATAATATTAAACGGGCTATACAAAAAGGTGCAGGTGCGACAGAAGGACAAAAATATGAAGATATCGTGTATGAAGGCTATGGTCCAGCTGGTGTAGCTGTTACGGTAAATGTATTGACAGATAATCGGAATCGTGCAGCGGCTGAAGTGCGTCACGTTTTTTCAAAATATGGTAGCGGTATGGGCGAAACAGGATGTGTTGGCTGGATGTTTCATAGCAAAGGCATATTTGGCGTATCGAAAACGCAAGCGGATGAAGATACGGTTATGGAAGTGGCGTTAGATGCAGGTGCAGATGATGTTAAAACGGGAGATAATGAATTTGAAATTGTTACGGCTCCAGATGTGTTTGATGCGGTAGAACAGGCATTAGTAGAACATCAGATTGAAACAGAACATGCACAAATTACGATGGTTCCCGATACTATGATTACATTAAATGAGCAAGATGCAGAAAAAATGGAGATACTTATTGATGCATTAGAAGATTTAGATGATGTACAAGATGTGTATCACAATGGGGATTTTCCAGAAGAATAAAAAAATGAGATAGGTGAGGGTGCAGGTATGTACCTCACCTATTTTTATGTTTGTAGAAAATAGGCAATGAAAAGGTTTTAGCATATAATATAAGTATAAAAGGGGAGGCATATGAATTTATTAACATATCGAAATGAGATAGATGCGTTGGATAAACAAATTATAGCGTTGTTAGAACAGCGGTTTGCCGTGGTTGAACAGGTAGGAAAGTATAAGCAAAAAGCGGATTTAGGTGTGCAGGATCTGAAGCGAGAGCAAGCGGTATTGGAAGGGATAGCAATGGTAGTTCAGAATCGCCAGTTGGTTCAGTCTATTCAACATATATATGAGCAAATTCTTGCTGAAAGTAGGGCGTGGGAGTATTAATTTCAGGAGGATATATGAGTGAACTAAATGAGTGGGTTGGAATTGTAGAACGGATACTTTTTATATCTAAAGAAAAAGATTTTTATATTTTTGTTATGTCACAAGACGGTGGACCCCAAAAAGTTACTGTGAAGGGATCGGGGCCTGCTGTAACGGTAGGTGAACGTATACGCGTTCATGGTAAGTGGGTACAACATCACAAATATGGGCGACAAATAGCTGCTCAAGCGTGGCAAATTTTAGTATCTGATACACTTGAAGGAACGAAGCGTTTTCTTGCCTCATCGTATATACCAGGTATGGGGCCGGTATTGGCACAACGTATTGTTGATACTTTTGGCAATAAGGCTATGGATATTTTGCAGAATGAGCCGGAACGGTTACTCCAAATCGAAGGTATGGGTAAACAAAAACTGGAAAGTATACGAAAAGCTTTAGCGGATAAAGAACGGGATTATCAAGTAGCACTGGACTTAGAACAACATGGTATTTCAGGTAAGTACGCTATTCACTTGATTAATGCATATGAGTCACATGTATTAGAGGTATTAAAGACAGATGCCTATCGTTTGATACAAGATATTCAGGGTATTGGTTTTATTGTGGCTGATAAAATTGCCTTGGCCTATGGAATGGATACACATCATAAAAAAAGAATTTGTGCAGCGTTGTATTATGTGTTGGAAGGAGAAACTTACAATGGAAATGTATGTGTACCGCAAGAATTATTGATACAAGAAACGGTGAAGTTGTTACATGTAGAAGAAGCGGTAGTGGCGGATACATTAACGTCACTAGTGGAAGGTCAGTTTTTAAAAACAGAAGAATATCAACATCAGGTATATGTATATCTAATAGAAAAATATTGCGAAGAGGTAGCCGTAGCACGGCGTATTCGTGAAATGAGTAAGATCCGGGATAAGAATATGTGTGGTGTTGAATTATTCTTGAAAACGTGGCAAAAAGAATCTGATTTTACCTTGGCAAAAGAACAGCAACAAGCTGTAAAAGCATCTGTTCGTTCTCCTATATTGGTCATTACGGGGGGGCCTGGTACAGGGAAAACGACAATTATTCAAGCGGTTATTAAATTAGCAGAACAACGACAGGAACGCATTGCTTTATGTGCACCGACTGGTCGTGCAGCGAAGCGTTTACATGAGGCAACATCGCATAAGGCGGAAACTGTACATCGCTTATTAGGTGCCAATGGTAAATCTTTTGAATATGATGAAGATAATTTGCTTTCGGTAGATTTAGTTATTGTCGATGAAGTATCTATGCTTGATATGAATATGTGTTATCATTTATTTCAAGCTCTACCTGAAGGATGCCGCTGTATTTTTGTGGGAGATGCCGATCAATTACCCTCAGTTGGTGTAGGGCGTGTATTACATGATTTGATTCGGTCAGAACAAATTCCTGTAGTACGATTAAAGACGATTTTTCGGCAGAAAAATGGTGGACGTATTGTGACAAATGCACATTTAATTAATCAAGGTCAATTTCCTATTTGTAACGAAGATTCTGAGTTTACTTGGATTGAAGTTGATTCAGAAGAAGAAGGGGCAGCACAGATTACTGCTTTATATGGCGAAATCATGAAAAAAGAGGATGATTTGTTTAGCGTGCAAGTATTATCGCCTATGTATAAAAATCCTTGTGGTGTTGACAATTTAAATGCGTTGATTCAAGAAAAATATAATCCTTCGCAGCCTAATAAGAGTGAATATTGTACAGAAAAGTGGACGTTTCGTGTAGGTGATAAAGTAATGCAGCGACAAAATAATTATGATGAAGGTATCTTTAATGGCGATATGGGCACTGTTTTTTCAGTTCAAGCGGAGCGTGTTTTTGTTCGGTTTGCTGAACGGGATGTGTCGTATACGCGTAAAGATATTTCTCAAATAACACCGGCTTATGCTACGACTGTTCATAAGAGTCAAGGGAGTGAATATGGAACCGTGATTTTAGCGTTTGTAAATAGCCAGTATATTATGTTACAACGTAACTTATTTTATACGGCTGTAACACGAGCAAAAAAAAGAGTCATTTTAGTAGGCATGGAAGCAGCAATACAACGAGCAGTTGCTAACGTGAGAAATAATCAGAGGTATACTTTGTTAGCAGAACGTTTACGTGGGAAAGAATTATGGTAAATTGGCGATCTTATATTATGACGATGTTATATCCGTCCCTTTGTCCAGGTTGTGGCGCTTCGTTATTATGGGGAGAAACATGGTGTAATGCATGTCGTCGGCAATGGGGGATGGGGAGAAGAATTCAACGAACAAGTGCTATTCCACATGTTGATAGTGTTTATTGTGTAGCCTCTTATAGTGGTCCAGTGGGGCGAGGGTTAAGACGGTTAAAATATCGGCGGCATTTAGGTAATCAAAAAGCATGGCAGGAATTATTAGATTCATTTCCCTTTATTGATAGATTGTGTTTATATTCTTTTGTTATGCCAATTCCTTTAGTATGGCAACGACAAGCGGAGAGGGGATTTAATCAAAGTGAATGGTTATTTCGTCCTTGGGCAAAACGACAGGGAATTTGTTGGTTAGATGGGTTACAGCGTATTCGTAAAACACAAGAACAATATGGCCTTAAGCGAAAGGCACGTCAGGAGAATTTAAAAAGTGCATTTGCTATGAAGGGTTCTTTCATAAAGGCTATATACGGGAAAAAAATTATTTTAGTGGATGATATTTATACAACTGGTGCGACGATGGAGGCCTGTGCTAGTGTATTAAAAAAACATGGGGCTTCGACAGTGACTGGTTTAGTCGTTGCGAGTAATGCCCCGTGATAAATAGACTATGGGTAGGAAAAAATCCCCCACATATATTTCTTAAATATATGTGGGGGATTGGAATAAGTATATATAACAGTAATTAAGTTCCTAATATTTCAATAAAAGCTTTTACTACTTCTGGATCAAATAATAATCCAGAGGCACTAAATAATTCTTTAATCGCTTGTTGTTTGGTTTTTGCCCAAAATTGAGCGGCAGGATTAATGATGGTGTCATAATAATCTGCCACGGCAATAATACGGGCACCAAAAGGAATATTAGAACCGCATAAATGACGAGGAAATCCAGAACCATCCCACCGTTCATGATGTGAACGGATGTAAGGAATAATATCCTGACAACAAGGGATGTTTTCTATCATATTGCTACCAGCTACTGCGTGACGCTTGTAAAGTGATTTTTCCGTTCGATTTAAATAGGGATATTTGGATAACAATTGATTAGATAGAAATAATAAACCAATATCATGTAATAAGGCGGCATGTTTTATTTGGTCTATTTCACGTTTGGGTAAGGCTAATTTAGTAGCTATACTGACACTGTAATTAGCTACTTGTAGGCTGTGCATATATAAGCGTTGATTTTTTAATTGAATGAATTTTAACAGTTCGGCCGTAATTGTTTCCAATGAAGTTAGTTCTTCTTTGGCGATTCCAGCATACTGATTTAATGATAGCATATACATAACACAGACCCTTTCTGTAATGATGACATAAAACTATTTTCTTTTTTTGCGGTGAGATTGGTGTGGATGTCGTAACATGTGAAACATGGTTACACTTGTTTTTCGAATTTTTGATCCCGTTGTTTTCATGCGTCGAATAGGGGTTATTTTAGTCCTTCTTTTGGGCTTCATATCACGAATGATGCCAAAATCTCCACGACGAATACTGGTGGCTTTAATACTATCTGAATGGAGAAGTAACTTTAAGGATCCCATCATATGGTTGATAGATAAGTCTGTATTAAAGCTATAAATGTCGATAGCTGCATAGGATAAAATCGTATAAAAATGAATACATATGTGTGCATTTTCCGAGATAGCGATACCTACTAGATCGCCATTACAAGGATAAGATTGCCAACTTAATAAGGGTAATTGAACGACTTCCAATGCACGTTGAGCCAAAGGCTTTAAATCATCAGGAGTGGTTAAATTGACCTTACAGTTGTAAAAATCGATGATCAAATGTTTACCTAATGTGTTTTTCATAAATCCCACCCGTACTATGTTTACAACTTATTATATACTTTTTCAGCTTTTTTGTAAACGTATTTTTAGAAGCAAAGTGAAGTCTTGATAAAAGATAAAAAAGGCTAGCACACAAAAAAAAGATACGCAAAAAATAAGCATATATTTTACGTAGTAGGATAGAATAAATCCGCTTAAAATACAGAAATGAAGAGATAAAAAAAGAAATACAAATAAGAAATAATATGCAGGAATAAAGATAAAAAATTCATATGTAGATAAAAAAAGAGCTGTGATTATATATCACAACTCTTTTGCTTTTACAGCATAACTCTTTAATTTTGGGGTCCTTCAGGTGTTAGGGGAGTGAAGGTAAATGCTGAATTAGTATAATCAATGCGAACAGTATTACCTTCTTTTATAGTACCCGCGATAATATCTCGACTTAGGGCAGTTTCTATCGTACGAGCAATTACACGGCGTAAAGGTCTAGCACCAAATTGTGGATCAAATCCTTGTTCAGCCAATTGTTTTAAGGCTGCATCAGAACATTGTAACCGGATATTAATTTGTTTTTCAAGGCGTTGGCTAAGACGGCGTAACAACATGTCTGCAATATGTAATACTTGTTCTTTTTGGAGTCCTTTGAATATAATACAATCGTCTACGCGATTTAAAAATTCTGGACGAAAATATTGTTTTAATAACTGGTGTACAGCTGCTTCGGCTGTTTGATTATCTTTTGCATTTAAGATTTCATGAGAACCTAAGTTACTAGTCATAATTATAATGGTATTTTTAAAGTTTACCATGCGACCTTTACCATCGGTTAAACGACCGTCATCCAATATTTGTAAAAGAACATTAAAAATGTCAGGATGAGCTTTTTCAATTTCATCTAATAAAATTACGCTGTAGGGATGACGCCTTACGGCCTCCGTAAGTTGGCCGCCTTCATCATAGCCGACATATCCGGGAGGTGCTCCAATAAGCCGAGATACGGTGTGCTTTTCCATATATTCGGACATATCAATGCGAACAATATTGCGTTCATCATTAAAGAGTACTTCTGCCAAGGCTTTAGCTAATTCTGTTTTGCCGACACCCGTAGGTCCTAAAAAAATAAAGGAGCCAATGGGGCGTTGCGGATCTTTTATACCTGCCCGAGCACGCAAGATTGCATCACTTACAATTTGTACCGCTTCATCTTGTCCAATTAATCGTTGGTGTAATGTTTCTTCAAGGTGTAGTAATTTTTCTCGTTCTCCCGTTAGCATTTTGGCAACAGGAATACCGGTCCAACGACTTACGACTTGTGCAATATCTTCTTCACTTACTTCTTCTTTTAGTAATTGGGCATCTTGGTGATTAGAGAGATAGGTTTCTTGTTCCTTCAATTTTTTTTCTAGTTCTGGTAATTTCCCATATTTTAATTCCGATGCCTTTTCTAAATTATATTCTCGTTCGGCCTTTGTCATTTCTCCTTTTACGGCATCAATTTCTTTTTTTATCGCTTGGGTACGTAAAATTGCTTGTTTTTCTGTATCCCATTTTTCATTTAACGATTTTTCTTCTTCTTGTAATTCTACTTTTTTCTTTTGGATTTTAGATAATCGTTCTTTTGATGCGTCATCGGTTTCTTTGTTCAACGATTGTTCTTCGATTTCTAGTTGCATTACTTTGTGACGTAACTCATCTAAAGGAGCTGGCATAGATTCAATTTCTGTACGTAATTTAGCGGCTGCTTCATCGACCAAATCGATGGCCTTATCGGGAAGAAACCGATCTGAAATATAACGGTCTGAGAGTACGGCTGCAGCAACTAAAGCGTTGTCACGAATACGTACACCATGATGAACTTCATAGCGATCTTTCAATCCCCGTAAGATAGTGATTGTATCTTCTACATTAGGCTGATTTACCATGACGGGTTGAAACCGCCGTTCTAACGCGGCATCTTTTTCAATATATTTTTGATATTCGTTTAAGGTTGTTGCCCCGATACAACGAAGTTCGCCTCGGGCTAACATCGGTTTTAAAATATTGCCGGCATCCATAGAGCCTTCTGAGGCACCGGCCCCAACTACTGTATGTATTTCATCAATGAATAATAAAATTTGTCCATCCGATTGTGCGATTTCATTTAGTACAGATTTTAGGCGTTCTTCAAATTCGCCACGGTATTTTGCTCCAGCAATCAAGGAACCCATATCTAGTGAATATAGGGTTTTGTTTTTTAATGATTCTGGTACATCACCACTGACAATACGCCGAGCAAGACCTTCGGCGATAGCCGTCTTGCCTACACCTGGTTCTCCGATTAATACAGGGTTATTTTTGGTACGACGGGATAAAATTTCAATGGTACGGCGAATTTCATCGTCTCTTCCAATTACGGGATCTAATTTGTTTTTTTGTGCTGCTTCGGTTAAATTGGTGCCGTATTTTTGTAAGGCGTTATAACTGTCTTCTGGATTATCGCTGCCAATTCTTCCTTTGCGATGTTTTTTTAACGAGGTTAGTACACTATCTTTGGTTAAACCAAAGGTACGACAAATGGATTTGATTTCTTCATCACCGTCCTGAACAATCCCCGCTAAAAGATGTTCCGTACTTATATAATCATCTTTAAGCGAATCGGCGAGTTGTTTAGCACGACCTAAAACTCTTATCATTTCGGTTGCCATGGAGAGGCGGCTTTGTCCTTGAACGGCAGGTATTGCGTTCAAGTATTTTTCAAGGCGAGCTTGTAGCATGGGAAGATCCGTATGACAATCTTGATATATGCTAGTTAATATACCTTCTGGGGTGGTAATGAGGGATAATAATAAATGGGCTGACGTTATTTCTTGATGATAGCGTAACGCCGCATTTTGTTGAGCATTTTGTAATGCTGTTAAGGCTTTTTGTGTATATTTTTCATTATCCATATATATGACCTCCTTATCTAATATATTGGATATATATCATTGTTGAATTCTTATTACATTTTTTATTATAATCGCAAAAGTCGAAAAGTCAATAGAAAAAAATAAAAAAAGTCAAAAAGTCAAAAAAGAATCCAGAAAAATATAAAAAAGACAAAATAGGAGAGAGCGTGTATAATAAAAACAGTAAGATTATAGCGTGTTTATGTATAAAGAGGAAGAGATATGGTAACAAAGAAAATAAAATTAGAAATGTTAGAAAGATTTCAACAGCAATATGGTATTTTAAAACCGGCATTACATTACAATACGCCGTTTGAATTATTGGTGGCGGTTGTTTTATCGGCCCAATGTACAGATGAACGTGTAAATATTGTTACGGCGGGTTTATTTCCTATGTATAGTGGACCGGAAAAAATATTATCGTTAGGGCTTATGGGATTAGAAGAAAAAATACATACTTGCGGATTATATCGAAGTAAAGCTAAAAATATTTTGGCTACGTGTGCTATCTTATGTGAACAATATCATGGTGAAGTACCTTGTACTTTTGATGAATTAGTAAAATTGCCTGGTGTAGGCAGAAAAACAGCGAATGTATTAGTTAGTGTGTTATTTGATGTGCCAGCTATTGCTGTTGATACACATGTATTTCGAGTAGCTAATCGGTTGCATCTGGCCGTAGGAAAAACACCCTTAGAAGTAGAACGCGGATTGAAAAAAGCGATTCCTATGATGTGGTGGAGTCGTGCTCATCATTGGCTAATATGGCATGGTCGAAAGATTTGTAAAGCGAGAAAGCCACTGTGCAACCAATGTTTTCAAGAAGATCTCTGTCCATATGGAAAAGCGTAAGGAAAAGGCGAAGTGATTTGATATATTTTTTTTACATATATTCATTGACAAATAAGAAACGATAACATACGATAAAAAAAGTAATATACTTAAAATATGCAATGGGGAGGTTGGTCGTCCGATGGAGTTGAACTATATGAAGGGAACCTATGTAGATGAACTTTTATGGAACGGACACCCAGTGTTATTTGTTCTTGAAGGATTAGGCAAAGAAGAGAAGATAAAAGCACAACAGTATGGGGAAATGATTTGGCATTGGATTGTTACACATAGCCATGAGTTTGCCAAAAAAGCTTCTCGTATTGCTGCTTTTAAAAATAAAAAATGGCGAGCTGAGGAAGAAGGGGAAGTTTCTTCTGCTGATGTTATGCGGTGTTTTGAAAGCATTACTTCTGTACATTCAACGTATGAAAAAGGATTTGACGTGTTTTTTGATGGGAGATCTTTGTTTAGAGAACGATCGATTGTTATTCATGTGGGTAGAAACTATGTATTAGAAGGGGTGCAGTTATTATAGTTGTAGATTTTAAATAGGTATGGTAAAATAAAAAAGTATTGACAGTGAGGTGAATAAAACGATGGCAAAACATATTATCACGATTAACACGGAATCTATTCAAAAGACCACGCAGCATGCGGGCTGTAGTGAATGTCAAACATCATGCCAGTCTGCTTGCAAAACGTCTTGTACCGTAGGCAATCAGGTTTGCAATAAATAAGTGTTTATTGAAGGGACGCCCTTTACCTTGCGGTAAAGGGTATTCTTTTTTAGGAGGAACAATGGCGAGTAAGATAAAACCGATGATTCATAAATATTATCATAAAGGCACGTATATGTTATTAGACGTGAATAGTGGTATTATCAATGTTATAGATAAAATTACATACGATGTATTAGATGTCTACGATGGAACGAACAAGGCACAAGTATATGATACGTTTGCTTTACGGTATACAAAAAAAGAATTAACTGAAACATTAGAAGAGTTAGATGAATTGATAAAAGAGCAATTGTTATTTGCACCTATGTGTGAATCATTTGAGGTCGTTGCAAAAGAAAAACCGATTGTTAAATCGTTGTGTTTAAATATTGCTCATGATTGTAATTTGCGATGCCAATATTGTTTCGCTTCACAGGGAGATTACGATACGCATAAGCGAGAATTGATGAGTTTTGATGTGGCAAAACGTGCCGTAGATTTGTTAATTCAAAGTACGGAGGGAAAAAGGCAGCATTGTGAAATTGACTTTTTTGGTGGCGAGCCATTAATGAATTTTGATGTTGTCAAACAGACGATTGAGTATGTTCGAGAACAAGAAAAAAGGCATGATAAGGTATTTAAATTGTCATTAACGACAAATGGTATGCTGTTAACGCCAGATAAGGTTAAGTTTTTAACGGATAATCATATTAGTCTTATTTTAAGTTTAGATGGTAGACGAGAAGTTCATGATAGGATGCGTCCCTGTGCAGGTGGCGGTGGTTCTTATGATGTTTGTGCAGAACGGTTAAAATATGCGGTACAACATCGGAATGGTGAAGAATATTATGTGCGTGGAACATTTACAAAATATAATTTAGATTTTACTAAGGATGTTGCCCACATGGCCGATTTGGGATTTGATGGACTATCGATGGAACCCGTAGTAGGTGATGAAGCCACTTATGCTATTACGGAAGAGGACTTGCCGCGTATTTTTGAAGAATATGATCGATTAGCTGATTTTTATTTGGAGCGATATTTTAGTGGACATCCGATTATTTACTATCATTTTATTATGGATTTATATCGAGGACCATGCATCGCTAAACGGTTGCGAGGATGTGGTGCTGGACATGAATATATGTGTGTTACTCCCGATGGAAATATATACCCGTGTCATCAATTTGTAGGACAAGATGAATATATATTGGGGAATGTTTATGATGGTATTACGGATGAGGTATTGCCGCCTATTTTTAGAGATATGCATGTATTGAATAAGGATCGCTGCTGTGCTTGCTGGGCTAAGTTCTTTTGTAGTGGTGGTTGTCATGCAAATAATATTAAATATGGTGGGACCATACAAACACCGTTTGAATTGAGTTGTAAGATACAGAAAAAACGTATTGAGTGTGCTATGTATATTCAAGCTATATTAGCGTTAAAACAACAAGAAAAAGAAAGGAAGACCGTATGAAAAAGCTAGTACGCGTATTATGGGCGGTTGTTATTTTTTATTTAGTCTATTCTTTATATGTAGAAGGAATACGTAGTTTTACCGTGTTATTGTTGGTCCTTGCTATGTTATTATTCGGTATGGAAGAATGGAAAGGGCGTTCTTCTTATCGAAAATTGAGAAAAAAAGAAATAGTTAGCTCTACGGAGAAGTTAAAAAAGTAGAAATAGTCGGCATTCGCTTTGAAATTGAGAAATATTATCATGCGAATGCCGCTTTTTTGTGATAATGAAGAGGATTATCAGAGATAAAGAAAATGAAAAAAATAAAAATAAATGCTAGTAATTTGGTTGACTTTATGACCAACATGGAGTACGCTAAGTGTAGTTAAAAGGTATAGATTGTTTTGATAAATTGAATACAGATGTAGGAGTGAATAGATATGAGTGAGTTATTAAGAGTGGAAGGGTTAAAAATTGCTATTGAAGGCAAAGAAATCCTAAAGGGATTAGATTTAACTATTCGAACTGGAGAAATTCACGTGATTATGGGATCTAATGGCGCAGGTAAGTCGACCTTATTTAATGCCGTTATGGGAAATCCCACATATGAAGTGACGGCAGGTCGTATTTTTTTTGAAGGGAAAGATATTACGGATGAACCGGTTAATGAACGTGCGAAAGCAGGCATTTTCATGGCTTTTCAATCACCTATTGCCGTGCAAGGTATTTCCGTAGAAAATTTTATTCGTAATGCGAAAGGAACCATTACGGGCGAAACGCAACGAATTATGCCATTTCGTAAAAAGTTACATAAGCAAATGGATTCATTACATATGGATCGTTCTTATGCAAAACGATATATTAATGACGGATTTTCTGGTGGTGAACGTAAAAAAACAGAAATTTTACAAATGTGTATGTTAGAACCGAAATTGACAATGCTCGATGAAATTGATTCTGGTTTGGATGTTGATGCTGTACGTATCGTATCACAAACGGTAGAACAATATCATGACAAAAACAATTCGATTATGGTTATTACCCATCACAGTGAAATATTGCAAAAATTACAACCTGATTTTGTTCATATTCTTATTGATGGACGTATTGTTAAAACTGGTGATGCATCACTTATTAAAGAAATCGAAAAAAATGGGTATGATGCATATAAAGCACAAGTAAAATAGGAGGCAGAAAACGATGGCTGACGATAAGCAATTGGAATTGGAAGCGGAACGTGAAAAACTGCAATCCTTATCTGATATGGGGAATATGTATAATTTCCGCAAAGATTTTAAATATTCTTATAAAACAGATGCCGGTCTTACACCGGATATTGTTCGTGAAATTTCTCGAAAAAAAGATGAACCCGAATGGATGTTGAATTTTCGGCTTAAATCATTAGAGCTTTTTTATAAAATTGATTATCCTAATTGGGGACCTGATATTAGTGAACTTGATATGGATAATATAGTTACATATGTGCGACCAGATGCTAATATGAAGGCGAATTGGAATGATGTGCCAGAAGACATTAAAGATACTTTTGATCGTCTGGGTATTCCTGAAGCAGAAAAAACGTCTTTAGCCGGTGTAGGTGCACAGTATGATTCGGAAGTCGTGTACCACAGTATTCAAGAAGATTTGGTTAAGCAAGGGGTTATTTATACCGATTTTGATACGGCGTTAAAGCAGTATGAAGACAGTGTGCGGCGCCATTTTATGAAACTTGTGCCGCCAACGGATCACAAATTTGCCGCTTTGCATGGGGCTGTATGGTCGGGCGGTTCTTATGTGTATGTGCCGGAAGGGGTAGACGTGGAAATTCCGTTACAAAGTTATTTTCGCCTCAATGCTCCGGGAGCGGGTCAATTTGAACATACGCTGATTATTGTGGAAAAGGGTGCGAAAGTACATTTTATTGAAGGCTGCAGTGCCCCGAAATATAACGTTGCCAATTTGCATGCCGGCTGTGTGGAATTGTTTATCGGCGATGATGCGACCTTGACGTATTCGACCATTGAAAACTGGTCCAAGAATATGTACAATTTAAACACGAAACGTGCTATTGTAGGGAAAAATGGCACGATTAATTGGGTTACCGGTTCTTTCGGGTCGCATACATCTTGTTTATATCCGATGAGTATTTTGAATGGTGAAGGTGCTCATTGTGAATTTACAGGGGTTACTTTTGCTGGAAAAGGTCAATTTTTGGATACAGGCTCAAAGGTTATTCATAATGCACCGCGTACAACAAGTAATATAAATTCTAAATCTATTTCTAAAGATGGTGGAGCATGTATTTATCGAGGTAGTGTTATTGTTAAAAAGAATGCCGAAGGATCGAAGGCAACAGTCAGTTGCGAATCTTTGATGTTGGATGAAGAATCGCAATCTGATACGATTCCTGCTATTGTCGTAGATACAGATAATATTGATTTAGGACATGAAGCTAAAATTGGGCGTATTTCCGATGAAGCTATTTTTTACTTGATGAGTCGTGGTTTGAGTGAAGATGATGCACGGGCTATGCTTGTACGTGGTTTTGTGGAACCTGTATCGAAGGCATTGCCGTTAGAATATGCTGTAGAAATGAACAATTTGATTAATTTAGAGTTAAAAGGTTCTATGTAAGGGAGGAGGATAGACATGACAGTAAAAGAACAATATAACCAACTCCCACGGCCAACTTTTCGTTGGATGAAGGTGAATTATTTGGAACTACCTCAGTTGACACCGTTGGCGACGAAACATGTTGATGTGTTAGAACGGCATGAGGGAGATGTGCAAGTTGAATTTTATATGGATGATAGAATTCCCGAGTTTCATGATTTTGAAGGAGCTAATCCCCGGGTGAGAGATTTGGCTTTACATCAACATAATACAGGTTGCCAGATTACTGTTCCTGTTGCAGGCCAAGGTGCAGTATGGTTACATTATACCGTTACGAAAGAAGCACCACAAATTATTGGTCAATTATATATCAAGGCCGCAGCTGATAGTGATGTAAAGGTATTTATTACTTTTGATGGTGACGCACCAGAGGGAGAAGTGAATTTATTTCAATATGTACAAGCGGCAGCGGGTGCACGGGTACGAGTAAGTAAGTTGCAATTACATGGTGATCATGTTCGGCATATTGATCATCGGTTAACACGTATTCACGAATCGGCATGTGTAGAGTTTGTAGGTGCTGAATTAGGTGGCAAAGAAGTGTTAATTTATTATAAAGGTGATTTATCTAAAGCCGAAGGTGAGTATAATTTTTATAGCACATATATCGGTGCAGGTTCACAAGTTTTTGATTTTTCTTGTGAAGTTCCGATGAAGGGAGAAAAAACAAAAACCGATATTATTAATACAGGTGCTTTAATGGAAACGGCAAAAAAATCTTTCCGCGGAACCATTGATTTCTTACGTGGATGCAAAAAAGCGTTTGGCTCAGAATCAGACAGTTGCTTGCTATTGAGTCCTACCGTGCATTCTGTTTCTATTCCGTTGCTGTTATGTAAGGAAGATGATGTTGTAGGGAATCACGCATCTAGTGCTGGACAAGTGGATAAGGACATGTTGTTTTATTTGATGAGTCGTGGTTTTGATGAAGCCGGTGCTCAATTAATTTTAGTGGAATCTAATGTTCGTCCCATCATTGATAAATTAGGTGATGCTGATATGGAAGAAAAGGCATTACAAGCCGTGCGGGATAAGATGAAAATTTGTTATGAGAAAGGTGAATAATATGCGTAATGTACGTGATGACTTCCCGATTTTAAAAAAGGTTCATAATGGACATCCGTTAGTATATTTTGATAATGCTGCGACGACACAAAAACCTCGGAAGGTTATTGATGCCATTGTTGATTTGTTAGAGCATCACAATGGCAATCCTCATCGAGGTGCACATATTCTTTCCGTTGAAGCAGGTGAGTTGTATGACCAAGCACGGTTAGCGGTGCGGCGTTTTATACATGCTCCATCGGTTGATGAAATTATTTTTGTGCGGAATACAACAGAAGGGTTAAATTTAATTGCGAGAAGCTATGGTGAAACTCATCTAAAAAAAGGTGATACGATTGTTTTACCTATTTCAGAACATCATTCTAATTTGGTTACGTGGCAACGGGTATGTCAAAAAACAGGTGCTGAATTAGTATATATGTATTTAGATAAAGAAGGTCATTTTACACCAGAAGATTTAGCTAAAATAGATCAGCATACTAAGATTGTTTCTTTTGCTGCTATTAGTAATGTTTATGGTATGAAACGTCCAGTAAAAGAAATTGTAGCAAAAGCACATGCAGTAGGAGCAATTGCTATTGTTGACGGAGCACAATCGACACCACATATAAAGACAGATGTACAAGATCTTGATTGTGATTTTTATGTTTTTTCAGGGCATAAGATGTGTGGATCGGCTGGTACAGGTGTAGTATATGGTAAAAAAGCACTCTTAGAAGATATGGAGCCGTTTTTGTTAGGCGGCGACATGATTGAATATGTGCAAGAACAACATACGACATATAATGTATTGCCATATAAATTTGAAGCGGGATCGCAAAATGTAGAAGGTGCGGTTGCTTTAAAAGCGGCCATAGAATATTTAGAAGCATTGGGTATGGATGAAATTGAAGCACACGAACAAGAATTAACCACGCGGTGTTTGGAAGGAATGAAAAAAATTCCCCATATTCATATTATTGGTTCGCTTGATCCGAAGGAAAAAAATGGTGTTATTTCTTTTACCATAGAAGGGGTACATCCACACGATGCGGCAACGATTCTTGATAGTTTTGGAATTGCGATTCGATCGGGGCATCATTGTGCACAACCTTTAGGGGCTCATTTGGGCATCGAAGCGTCTAATAGAGCAAGTTTTTATATTTATAATACACCTGAAGAGATCGATTACTTTTTGGACAAGTTGCCTTTAGTTAGAAAACAAATGGGATATAAAGAGTAAGGAGTTTTACAGCCATGGAAAATATGAATGAATTGTATTCGGATATCATTTTAGAACATAATCAATGTCTAGAAAATAAACGTTCTCTTGCAGAAGCGGATATTCATGAACATGGGCATAATCCAAGTTGTGGTGATGATATTACATTACAATTAAAATTTGATGGAGATATAATTAAAGATGCTGCATATACGGGTCAAGGTTGTGCGATTAGCCAGGCCTCAGCAGATATTATGATCGATCTTATTAAGGGAAAGTCTGTGTCAGAGGCGTTACAACTAGTGAAGTTGTTTTTAGATATGATTAAGCGTGAAGTGACCGATGAGGATGTATTAGAAGAATTAGAAGATGCGATTGCTTTAAAGAACATATCGAATATGCCAGCACGAGTAAAATGTGCTGTATTGGCATGGCATACCTTGCAAGCTGCATTAAATAAAAAATAACAGTGAATGTGTATTGTGAGCATGTAAAGAGATGTGAAAGTTTGTTTTTTCACATCTCTTTTTATGTAGATTTTTTATATTGTTGTGGAATTATATAGTTATAGGTAGGGGGGCATAAGTGTGTTATAATAAAATAATAGCTTCATAGGTAGAGGAGGAATGATGGATGAAATGCCGCAATTGTGATAATGATGCCGTATATACGGATGGATTATGTGAACAATGTGAACACCATAAAGAAGCACAAGAAGCACGTGTGATGTCTGACTCTGAACGAATAAATTTTTCGGGGCAAACGATTAATGAAGACGGGACGATTTATGAAGAAACAAAAAAGATACATCCGGAAAAAAAAGCATCGCATGGATATATTAAATTCGGTATTAAAAATGCCTCTTGGCGTGTAAAACTTGCCTTGGGATTTCTTGTTTTTTGCATGGCAGCTATTATTATTGGTGTTATTGGTTTGATCGTGCAATTAATTCCTGTATTGTTGGTATTATTAGGAGTATATATTGTATATACTCTTGTCAAAGCATTATTTCGATAAAGAGAATTGAGGCGTAGGCGATGAAAGAAAAATTAGTTATCATTGATGGGAGTAGTTTGTTATATAGAGCGTTTTATGCAATTCCTATGTTAACAGATAGTCGCGGCAATTATACGAATGCTGTATATGGATTTTTAAACATGCTCCTTAAATTATATGAAGAATTACAGCCTAATTATGTTGCTGTAGCATTTGATAAAGATAAGCATACGTTTCGTAATGATATGTATGCTGGATATAAGGCAACGAGAAAACCGGCCCCAGATGAATTACGACCTCAATTTGCTTTGATAAGAGAAGTATTAGCTAGTTTAGGAATTGCAGTTGTAGAGATGGATGGGTATGAAGGTGATGATATTTTAGGAACAATTGCAACTCATTCAGTAGAGCATAATTTGGATATTGCCATTGTGACAGGTGATCGGGATGCCTTACAATTAGTTAATGATCAGATTACAGTTTATTTAACTAAAAAAGGGATTACTACTATGCTAGCGGTAACCCCAGATGTTATGGTTAAAGAATATGGATATACACCTGAACAGGTAGTGGATATGAAATCGTTAATGGGGGATACGGCTGATAATATTCCAGGGGTACCAGGTGTGGGAGAAAAAACAGCACGAAAATTAATTGATGAATTTGGCAGTATTGATGGTATTTATGCAAATGTAGACAATGTGACTGGTAATAAATTAAAAGAAAAACTAAAAAGTAATGAAGAGATGGCTCGGCTTTCTAAAAAGTTAGCTACTATTCATTGTGATGTACCGATATCTTACACATTAGATATGTTTGTGCCAAAACCAAATGAAGGGGAAGCAGGCACATTATTTAGACAATTAGGATTACAAAGTTTATTATATCGGTTTGCTGGGTTTGATTGTTTTTCTAATTTAGGTAAAAGTGAAAAACAGATTTTTATGGAGAGTATCGAAGAAGTTCAATTTTTGCCAACAGATATGGCGGGAAAAGTAGTGGCAGTAGGTATACAGTGTAATGATGAAAAGCCAGTTCCATGTATAGATAAGATGGTAATTGTCATAGAGAATAAGGGAATGATTGTACCTAACACAAAGATCAGTTCATTTATTAAGGAATTTGGTACAGCAAAGCAAATTATTACCTTAGATGGGAAATTGCTATATAAGGCGATGCATATGATTAATGCACAAAGAATTCCCGTAGGAGATGTTGTCTTAGCAGCATACTTATTAGATCCGACTCGTTCTTCATATGATATCGCTTATTTAGCAGAGCGGTTTGATGTGGATGCGTTACGTCGAGAAAAACGAGATCTATTATATGACACATGGGGGATTTCCGCTGTGTGGGAACAAGAAAAAGAGGCTTTACAAACGGCGGGGTTAATGAATCTGTATGACAACATAGAAAAACCATTGTTGTATACGTTGGGAATTATGGAAAGCAATGGTTTTACTGTGAATATGACTCGTTTAGAGGTCATGAAAAAAGAACTAGTGCACCAGGCAGAACAGTTAGAAAATACTATTTATGATGCGGCGGGAGAAATCTTTAATATTAATTCACCCAAACAATTAGGCCATATTCTTTTTGAAGTTTTGCGATTACCCGTAATGAAAAAAACGAAGACGGGCTATTCAACGAATATTGAGGTGCTAGAAGCATTATTGGATAAGCATCCTATTATCGATAACATTATTCGTTTTCGTACCTTGAAAAAATTAATTTCGACTTATTTAGAAGGATTAAAACCATTGGTATTTGAGCAGACAGGACGGGTATATACTTCGTTTAATCAAATGGTAACGGCGACGGGGAGATTAAGTAGTTCTGATCCGAATTTACAAAATATTCCTATTCGTACAGAACAAGGGAAAAAAATTCGCTCTTTGTTTGTTCCTGGCAAGGGATTTGACTATATTGTTTCGGGGGATTATTCGCAAATTGAATTGCGAATATTGGCTCATCTATCGCAAGATCCTACGATGATTGATGGCTTTAAAAAAAATCAAGATATTCATCGTCGGACGGCATCGGAAGTGTTTGGCATTCCGATGGAAAAAGTTACGGCAGAAGAGCGGGCACATGCTAAGGCAGTTAATTTTGGTATTATCTATGGGATTAGCGATTTTGGTTTATCGCGCAATATTGGTATTTCAATTCAACAAGCTAAAGTATATATTGAATCTTATTTTGCGAGATATAGTACGATTCAAGTGTATATGGAAAAACTTATTGAAGATGCACGAACAACAGGTATTACACGAACGATGTTTGGTCGATTGCGTAGTTTAGGCGATATTCATAGTAAAAATTTTGCTCGCCGTTCGATGGCAGAACGGATGGCTATGAATACACCCATTCAGGGAAGTGCAGCTGATATTATTAAACTGGCTATGAATGCGGTGCAAGTGGAATTAGAAAAAGCACAGTTACGCAGTCAATTGTTAGTACAAGTCCATGATGAATTAGTTTTAGAAGTACCTAAAGAAGAATTAGATATAGTACAACATCTGTTAAAAACTACGATGGAAGGGATTGTATCATTATCCGTGCCATTGGTAGTAGATCTTCATTATGGAAGTAATTGGGAAGAAGCAAAATAGGAGGGTATATATGCCGGAGTTACCAGAAGTCGAAACAATTCGTACTGCTCTAGAATCATATATAGTCGGGAAAAACATAGAACGGGTAACTGTCGGTTTACCACGCTTAGTAAAGAATGTATCTGTTTTAACGTTTCAGCAGAAAACACAAGGTTGCACGATTTTGGGTATTCGTCGACGGGGAAAATATTTAACGCTGCTTCTTTCTGGTTCAGTACATGTGGTGATTCATTTACGCATGACAGGTAGGCTGTTATATATGGATAGGTTGCCTGCAATGATGGATTATATACATATTTATTTTCGACTAAATAAAGGTTTTTTGGTGTATCATGATGTACGTACATTTGGTGGCTTTTGGTTGGTACCAATAACGGGGATGACTGGTATTGATGGATATGATTCGTTGGGACCGGACGGAAATAGTCCTAAGTTTACAGCCACTTATTTATATCGGTTGGTGCAAAAAAGAAAAAGTACGATTAAGGCAGTGTTACTTGATCAAAAAGTAGTAGCAGGATTAGGTAATATATATGTTGATGAAGCACTATTCTTAGCTAAAATTCGTCCTGATGAAAAGGCTAATGTTCTTTCGTTACATGCTTGTAAAGTCCTACATGAAGCAATAAATCAGGTGTTAACTCAGGGAATTTCCCATGGGGGAACGACGATTCGGGATTATGTAAATGGAATAGGTAAAAAGGGATCCCATCAGCATTTTTTGCAAGTTTATGGGAAAGAGGGAAGTCCCTGTCCACGGTGTGGTCATACGATACAGTATATAAAATTGGGAGGACGGGGGACACATTTTTGTCCTTTATGTCAAAGGCGAAAGGGAAGATAATACTATGTATAAAATTGGTTTAACGGGAGGAATTGCCTCTGGTAAAAGTACGGTTGTAGATATGCTACGACAGGAAGGGGCATGTGTAGTTGATTGTGATATTTTGGCAAGAGAAGTAGTGGCTCCTGGAACGGTGGGATTACAACAAGTAGTCAATGCCTTTGGCGAGCATGTGTTACGGGAAGATAAGTCGTTGAATCGAGATAGGTTAGGAAAACTGGTTTTTGGAAATGAAGTTAATAAAGAACGGTTGGAACGTATTTTATTTCCGTTGATTTTTTCGTCTTTGCAAGCAAAAATGCAAGAATTGGCAAGGTTGAATTGTAAACTTGTTTTTTTGGACATGCCTTTATTATTTGAAGTGAATTATCAAACGCAGGTAGATGAAGTTTGGGTTGTTTATGTCCCACGCGATATCCAATTGCATCGTCTTATGCTGCGTAATGGCTATGAGCAAAAAGAGGCAGAAGAGCGTATTCATTCGCAGTGGACGATGGATAAAAAAATAAAGTTGGCTTCTGTGATTATTGATAATCAAGGAAGTTTAGAAGATACGAAAAAACAGATAAAACAGCAATGGGTACGGTTGCAACGGGAAATAGTGTAGTGGTGATTCGTTGTTTAGGAGGTTAGTTTGAGAAAAAAAAAGGCAACACATTTTCGTCTAAAATTGATAGTCGCTATTATGGCGATTTGTATATGTGCGACCTATTTTTATTCATGGAAAAATGTGGTTATGCGTCAATTTGTATACCCTTTGCAGTACGAATATTTGGTTCGTCATTATGCTGCACAAGAAGGAGTAGAACCAGCATTGGTAGCATCGGTTATTTTAGTGGAAAGTAAGTTTGATAAAGAAGCGGCATCTCATCGAGGGGCACAAGGACTGATGCAGATTATGCCGGATACAGGGGAATGGATAGCTAAAAAAATGGGTGTACGATCTTTTCATCCAGCCCAATTAGGGGATGCTCGAATAAATATTCGCATGGGTACATGGTATTTATCATACCTTATGCGGGTCTATAAGGGTAACAAGGTGTTGGCATTGGCTGCTTATAATGCGGGGAGAGGATATGTCGATTTATGGATTCAAAACTATGGTTGGACCACAGATTTTTCAGAAATTGATAAGATACCCTTTGCAGAAACACGTGAATATGTTAAAATAGTATTGCTGAATGAACAGCAGTACAAGCTTTTATATGATTTTTAGTTCTTTTACGCGGTTGTGGCGGAACGGCAGACGCGCTGTCTTCAGGCGGCAGTGATCAACGATCGTGTGGGTTCAAATCCCACCAACCGCACCAGTGTGAATTATGGATAAGACATTGATTGAAACATTCAAACAGTGGAATATCACTTCTGTTCTCCCACTCTCCGTGGGAGCTTTTCAATTGTTAGAAGTGTTCGATGTAGTGAGTGAACAGGGTGTAGAAAAAGAATTTTGTTTGTTTCGTTACTTAAATCGTGATAATGGTTGGTTTGTGAAAGCCGTTTTTAATTTATCTTCGCATGAATTTTCTGTTCGTGTAAATATTGGGATGCTAGAATTTTCTCTTATTGAATTTATTACAGATAAATGGGAATATTTTCAGCAAATGGTTGCATCTCGGTTAGCTTCTATAATTGATGGACATTATGTGCATCGAGAAAAAAACGTTATGTCGATTGTACGTGAAAAGGGGATTACCAAAGTAAATTGGGAGTCGTTTTTACCTACTCAATATAAGTCATTTCGGCGAGATATAAGTCCTACAAGTGCAGTGCAAATCATTAATGGATCTTATATGATATTGTCTTATTATGATGTAATAACAAGAAGTGGTTTATCATTGATGTATAATTTGTTGCGCGATGATTTTTTTGCAGAACAACGAGTATACAATTTCCCTAATTTAGTACATGATTTTGATAGTTCTACTATACAAGATGTACAACGGGCAGTGCAATCACGATTGATAGGTGTATTAGATGAACTGGAACAGACAGTTCAGGCAGAACAAATGACACGAGATGAACAGAACATGTGATAGGCAACAGGCTTATGGTTATTGTAGAGTGGGGCTTCCCACTCTTATCTTTTACATCTGTATTTTTTATAAGGTGGGGTATTATGAAAAGAGAAACAATTGAACAATATGTGGCAGACAAAGTTGAAGCCATGTTAACAAACACTGCGTTAGAGTTAGTTGATGTGGAGTATGTTCGGGAAAAAGACTGGTATTTACGCGTGTTTATTGATAAAGAAGGCGGCGTTGACTTAGAAGATTGTCGAAGCATAAGTGAACAATTAAGCAAACTTCTTGATCAGGATGATCCCATTGGTGATTCTTATTTGTTAGAAGTATCATCCCCAGGATTAGATCGAATTTTGAAAAAAGAAAAAGATTTTATTCGCTATGCTGGTCGTATGGTGGATATTCATCTGTTTGCACCTCTTTCAGGGACAAAAGCCCTAGTGGGAAAATTGATGCAAAAAAAAGAAGATAAGCTGTATATTTTAATAGATGAAGAAGAATGTATATTGGAAATGAAACAGATTGCACAAGTTCGTTTACATATTGATTTTTAATGGAGGTTGGACACGTGAATAAGGAATTACTTAATGCCATTGCGTTTTTAGCAAAAGAAAAAGGAGTGGCACCTGATGTTATTTATGACTCGTTAGAAGCGGTATTGCTTACAGCATATAAAAAAGAACCTGAGGCAAATCCGATTGCAGATGTGGAATTCAATCGAGAAACAGGTGATTATCGTATTGTTGCGGCGAAAAATGTGGTGGAAACGGTAACAAATATGAATGAAGAGATTTCTTTAGAGGACGCACAGCAGATTCATTCGTCATATGAAATTGGGGATATGATTCATGTGGATGTTACACCTAATAATTTTGGCCGCATTGCTGCACAGGCGGCTAAGCAAGTAATGATTCAACGGTTGCGTGAGGCAGAACGTAGTATGGTGTATGATGAATTTTATAATCGGACTGATGATGTTGTTACAGGCTTAGTACAGCGTATTGAAAATAAAAATGTATATGTTGATTTGGGTAAAGCGGAAGCCATATTACCACCAACGGAACAAATACCGAGTGAAACTTATTATATTGGGCGTCGTATTAAGTGTTATGTTGTAGAAGTACGAAAAACGACGAAGGGAGCACAAATTTTAATTTCTCGCACCCATCCAGGATTGTTAAAACGTTTGTTTGAATTAGAAGTTCCAGAAATATATGAAGGTGTAGTAGAGTTAAAATCAGTAGCACGAGAACCAGGAAAACGATCCAAAATTGCTGTTTTTTCACGGGATGATAAGGTAGATTCTGTGGGGGCTTGTGTAGGGCCTAAAGGCGTGCGTGTGCAAAATATCGTGACGGAATTACAGAATGAAAAAATAGATATCGTAAAGTGGGATGAAGATTCAGCTGTATATATTGCAAATGCTCTTTCGCCAGCACAGGTGTTTTCAGTTACAGTGGATGAAGAAAATAAGATGGCAAATGTTATCGTACCAGATTTTCAATTATCATTGGCTATTGGTAAGGCCGGGCAGAATGCAAGATTAGCAGCAAAACTTACAAATTGGAAGATAGATATAAAAAGTGAAAGTCAAGCACAAGGTGAGGAAACGAAAACAGTAGAATTAGAACAGTCGGAATGTTCGGATATTTTACATGAAATAGCTAATCTTTCGGAGGTTTCTGAAGTAGAATAGGAGGTACGGATGAAACAAAAAAAATGCCTGTACGTGTTTGTGCAGGATGCCAAGAACAAAAGTTAAAAAAAGATATGATTCGGATTGTACGAACGGCAGAAGGGGAAGTAATGGTAGATTCGACAGGACGTAAAGCAGGTAGAGGGGTATATCTTTGTCATGATGCGCAATGTTTGGCAAAAGCTCGTAAAGAACATCGTTTAGAGCGTTCATTGAAGGCTACCGTATCTGATGAAATTTATGAGAGTGTATTACAGGATTTAGTGTGATGTTGCAGAATCGGATTTTAAATTTATTGGGATTAGCTTGTCGAGCTCGTAAAATTATTAGTGGGGATAAACCAGTTTTACAGAGTTTACAAAATCAAAGACCAAGATTAGTATTTATTGCAGCGGATGGAAACAGGGATAAACAAGATAAGTATCGTTATATTTGTGAACAACAGCATGTACCAGTGATTGATATTTATACAAAGATGGAACTAGGTAGTGCTGTAGGGAAAAAAGAGCATATTGTTGTGGCACTTCTTGATGAAGGTTTTGCGGCAGCGATTCTGAAGGTGTTGAAAGAAATGAAATAAAGGGGGTACGTTGATGAGTAAAAAACGGGTGTATGAAGTAGCTAAAGAGTATAATAGATCGATCAAAGAAGTAATTGACTTATTGTCTAAACAAAATATTAAAGTTACGAATTTTTCCGGTGTAGATGAACAAATGGAGCAAATTATTGCTCGAACATTTGCTCATGAAGTAAGGTCAACCCAAAAAGATGACCATATAAAAGTAGAGGGAACACAGCATAATACAAGTGGAAATATGCATCATCAAGATAATAAAAATCACGGATTTACAAAAGCGGTTGAAACGAAAGAAAAGAATACGTCTGTGACGTTACATCAAGGGCAGGGTGTGAAACAAGAAAAGACACATTATTCGGATCATAGACAAGCTTCGGAGAAAGAGCATTTAAAAAAACAGAGCAAAGGAGTTTCTGATAAGGTGCATGTATCGGATAAACCAAACGATAGACATAGTAAAATAAATGGGACTCATGGAAAAGGTGAAAATAAGCGAACAAAGATTTTTGCAAAAACACAGGATATGTTGGGAAAAAATGATAATAAAAAGAAGAAGAACCCCAATGGGCGTAATGGACAAGGGGGGGCACGTCCGCATACGCTACTTTCTAATGTATTGAATAAGGGAAAGCATAAAAATAATAAAAATCAAAAGACATTTCATATGACACAGGAAGGTAATAATGCGACTCAGCAGAAAAAAAATTATCCGACGGAAATTGCCATTCCGGAAACAATTATTGTTAAAGATTTTGCCGAACGGCTAGGGCGGGATGTCGGAGAAGTTATTAAAAAATTATTGTTAGGTGGTATTATGGCCACGATTAATCAAGAAATTGATTTTGAAACGGCATCGCTTATTGCGGATGAATTTGGTGTTACGGTTACTGCGGAAGAAGCACCAGCTGATCCTACTGAAATTGAAGAAATTGAAGATGCTCCAGAAACATTACAGATTAGACCGCCTGTTGTTACGATAATGGGACATGTTGACCATGGTAAGACAAGTTTGTTAGATGCGATTAGACAATCTAATGTAACTAGTCATGAAGCTGGTGGGATTACGCAGCATATAGGGGCTTATCAGGTGCGGTATAATGGTAAAAAAATTGTTTTTATGGATACACCGGGGCATGAAGCGTTTACCGCTATGCGTGCACGGGGAGCCCAAGTAACGGATATTGCAGTTTTAGTGGTTGCAGCGGATGATGGTGTTATGCCACAAACAATTGAATCAATCAATCATGCTAAATCTGCTGGTGTGCCTATTATTGTTGCCATTAATAAAATGGATAAAGAAGGGGCTAATCCCGACCATGTTATGCAGCAATTGACGGAATATGGGTTAGTTAGTGAAGCTTGGGGTGGCGATACGATTATGGTACCCGTATCGGCACATAAAAAGATGGGGTTAGATGAATTATTAGAAAATATTCTTGTTTTAGCGGAAGTATCTGAATTAAAGGCTAATCCGAATCGTCCAGCACAGGGTGTCGTTATTGAAGCGAAGTTAGATAAAGGCAGAGGTCCAGTTGCGTCTGTTTTAGTACAAAAAGGGACGTTACATGTAGGGGATACGATTATTGTAGGACCTTGTTTTGGTAAGGTTCGGGCGATGAATAGTGAACGTGGAGAACGTGTAAAAAAAGCGGAGCCATCTATTCCTGTTGAAATATTAGGCTTGAATGATGTGCCTGAAGCAGGCGATATTTTAAATGTAACGGATGAAAAAACAGCACGGTCGGTTGCAGAAAAACGAATGGAAAAGAAACGCACATCTGCATTGCGGGCGAATGCCAAAGTTACTTTGGATGATTTATTCAATCAAATTCAGCAAGGGGAATTAAAGGAATTGCCTATTATTATTAAAGGCGATGTACAAGGATCGGTGGAAGCACTTAGTCAGTCGTTATTAGGGATTAAGAGTGATGAAGTACGTATTGCTATTGTACATGCAGGAGTGGGTGCTATATCTGAATCTGATATTATGTTAGCATCCGCATCTAACGCTTTAGTAATTGGCTTTAATGTGCGTCCTGATGCAGCGGCTCGGAAGGCAGCAGAACATGAAAATGTAGATATGCGGATGTATCGTGTCATTTATGATGCGTTAAATGATGTTGAATCGGCTATCAAAGGTATGCTTGAAAAGAAATATGAAGAACATATTGTGGGACGGGCGGAAGTAAGAAAAGTTATTTCTACACCGAAAGTTATTGTTGGTGGTTCTTATGTAAAAGAAGGAAAAATTACAAGTTCATCCAAGGTTCGCTTAATACGGAATGGCATCGTAGCATATGAAGGGGAAATCGATGGTTTGCGTCGATTTAAAGATGATGTAAAGGAAGTTGCGGCAGGATATGAATGCGGCATTACATTGGATAAATATCGCGATATCAAAGAAGGCGATGAAATTGAAGCGTATGAAATGGTAGAAATCGCTCCGGAATAAAGGAGGTGTATACGATGGGAGAATTACGCATCAGGAAAGTTCAAGAATTTATAAAGCAAGAAGTATCGGATATAATTTTACATGACATAAAAGATCCGCGGTTGGGATTTGTTACGGTAACGGATGCGAAGATTACCGGTGATTTACGGGAAGCGACAATATATGTTAGTTTATTTGGCAAGGAAACGCAAAAAAAAGAAACATTACAAGTATTACAGCGTTCAGCGGGATACTTTCGTAGTGAAGTAGGAAAGCGTTTAGGTATTCGTTATACTCCGTCGATTACATTTGAAGAAGACACATCATTGGATTATGGCATGAAGATAGATCAGTTGCTTCGTGATGTTGATAAGAAGGAGTGAGCTCATGAAGGTAACTCCAGAAGAAATAAAAGATATTTTACAGCAATATGAACATATTTTATTAACAGCTCATGTTAGTCCCGATGGAGATGCCATTGGTAGTATGATTGGCTTATATGGTTGTTTGCGTCAATGGGGAAAAAATACGGTGATGGTAATTGATGATGATATTGATGAACGATATGATTTTTTACCATCTGTAAAAGCAATTAGAAAACCCGCTGATGTAGTTACTGATAGCACGTGGCTTACGGTTATTTTAGATGCAACTGATCCTATGCGTACAGGGACTGTAGAAGAATTGATGCATGGTAAGGTATTAAATATTGATCATCATATATCCAATCGGCATTTAGCAGATTGGGAATACGTAGTACCTACATATGCTGCGGCTGGCGAAGTATTAACTGAATTATTTATACATTGGCACACAGAAATTACACAAGAAATGGCCAATGCTTTATATATGGCGATTGCTACGGATTGTGGATTTTTTAAGTTTGGTAATACGACGGGACATACGTTGAACATGGCTGCACAGTTAGTAGATGCAGGAGCACAGCCTAATATTATTTCGGTGGCGTTGGATGCAAAATGCATTGAGCAAATAAAAGTACTTGCGGAGGTGTTACAACAGATTGAGGTATATCAAGAAGGTCGTGTTGCGGGACTTATGTTTACACCGGAATTATTAGCTCACACAGGTGAGCATACGGGTGAGTATATTGATTATGTACGGATTATTCAAGGCGTTGAGATTGCTTTTATTATAAAATATGTGGCACCTGAAGAAACGCGGATTAGTTTGCGTTCTAAAAATGTAGATGTTAATAAAATAGCGGCTGTTTTTGGCGGCGGTGGTCATATAAGAGCGGCTGGTGCTACGGTTAAATTCTCTTTAGAAAATACAAAATTAGAATTATTAAAGGAAATTGCAAAAGCATTATGATACAGGGAATAGTAAATGTTATAAAGCCTACGGGAATGTCTAGTCATGATGTTGTTAGTCAGTTACGGCGTATATATGGGATTAAAAAAGTGGGCCATGCGGGAACGTTAGATCCACTGGCGGCAGGCGTTTTACCTATTTATCTAGGCAATGCGACACGTTTAATTGAATATGGCGATAGTGATATCAAGACATATCATGCAGAATTTATTTTAGGAATTGCAACGGATACAGAAGATGGAACGGGGCAGATTGTTGAACAAAAAGAAGTTCCCTTGTTAACGATGGATGAGATTCAATATGCATGCAATACTTTTTTGGGCCAATGTATGCAGCGACCATCACGGTATTCATCAATACATGTAAATGGCGTTAAAGCTTATAAATTAGCTCGGCAACAACAAGATTTTATTCTCTCTTCTCGGCCGATTCGGATTTATGATATACAAATGTTGACTTATTGCAATCAGAGAGGACGAATGATTGTGCGTTGTTCGAAAGGAACGTATATCCGTTCCTTAATTCGTGATTTAGGTAAGGCACTAGGAACTTGTGCATGTATGACTTATTTAGTCCGTACGGAAGCGGGGGTATTTCATATTGAGGATGCGATTACGTTGGAAGAATTGTCTATGCAGCCAGAGAAATATGTATTGCCTTTAGATACGGCAATTCAGCATTTACACAGATTGGATTTATCCGCAGCTCAATGTAAAGACCTGGTATGTGGTCGAGCCGTATCCTTTGCAGGGAACGAGTTGACACACCATATGGTAATACGGATATACGATCCAACCAAACGATTAATGGGAATTGGAACATTTGATCAAGCATATCAGTTGATAAGACCACATAAAATGTTTATACAAGTATGACGAGGTAAGGTATATGGAAATATTTCATTCATTTCAAGAAGTAAAAGGGTGTCAGCATGCAGTGGTGGCATTAGGAACGTTTGATGGGGTTCACATGGGGCATCAAAAAGTGATGCAAAAGGCAATTGAAGAAGCTGACATGAAAGGATATAAATCGGTAGTTGTTACATTTTCTGGACATCCTCTATCTGTCCTTCAGCCAGATAAGGAACCAGTTCGTTTAGCTACGATGGCACAAAAAATTCAGTATATTCAAGATGTAGGGATAGATGTTTTGGTTATACTTCCCCTTAGTTGGACGTTACTGAATGAAACGCCTCAGTCATTTTGTCAACAATTGTATAAGACTTTTCTTCCATCTGCTATTGTGGTAGGAACCAATTTTACATATGGTGCTGGTGCAGATGGTAATACGGATACGTTACGAGCATTCATGGAATTAGTACAGGTGCCTGTATATGTTTTGCCGTTAGTTTCATTTGATAAAAATAATATGCCTGTTAGCAGTACCATCATTCGCCAGTTAATTCAAGATGGAAAATTAGAAGAAACAACGCATTTATTAGGGAGACCTTTTTCTATTGTTGGTACAGTAGTAACGGGAGATAAGCGTGGACGGACAATTGGTTTTCCTACGGCTAATATGCATATTGAAAAAAATATGGCTGTACCAGCTGATGGGGTATATGTTTCTGAAGTAAAACATCAAGGAATTTTGCTACCAGCGATGACGAATGTAGGTGAAAACCCAACTTTTGCTAATCAATATAGACGTATTGAAACGTATATTTTAGATTGGCATGGTGATATATATGGACAGGATATGGAATTACGTTTTTTAAAGCGGTTGCGTGGAGAAGAACGATTTCATTCGGTAGAAGAATTAGTTGCTTGTATGAAACAAGATGAAGAAAACGTAAGAAATTATTTTCGTCAAAGAAGTAGATAAACATGTTTTATAGGATATATAATTATCGACATAAGCCGCAGGGATACGGATTATGTCGATTTTTTTTGTGCATATTATGGGAATATATAGTGTAAGGAAGGGTGTAAATGCTTTTTCGGTAATGTATTTATTTTTCTTACAGAAAAATAAACCGGTGTAGAAAAAATTATATAAAAAAGTATACCAAAAAAGCGTACTCGACATTTCAGAGAGTACGCTTTTTTATGATGTTATAGAGAATACAATAAAGTTATTCTTATTCTTCAATTAATTTACCAGCTAGCGGGCCAGAATCTAAGGTATACATTTTTTCGATATCAATAATAACAGCAGCCGCTTTAGGTGCAGTACCGACTAATTCTTTTGCTAAATCCATTTTTGCTTGATCGGTATAACTGGTTGCTTTACCGGTAAAACGGAATCCTTTATTAGCTTCGCGATCTACAAATGCTACAGAAATTTTACCATTTGCTTTGATATTGGCATGATGTTGTCCATTTGTGTTTTCACAAAAAATCAAATGGGTGTCATCTAAAACTCGCATGGTCCGTTTTGGTCCAATATTAGGATTTCCTTGTTCGTCAACAGTCGCGATGTAAGATAATTGTACTTTGATTAAATCTTTCATTTCATCGGTTAATTTCATTGGTTACAACCTCCTTTGTATAAAGACATATGTCATACTACATATATAAATTTTCTATGCTGTGTAGGAGATGATCAAAAAAGAAATACTCCTTACTGATAATTATTATAATAAATATCAATAATTTAGTCAATATATATTCAATTAAAATATATTTTAATTGAATAATATACATGAATTTTTGCTATAAATTTGATATACATATACAGTATAAAGTAGATATAAGGAAAGTAAGTAGATAGTTATTTATTTTGGAAAGAAGGCATACCCTTATATTGCAAGATGAAAAAAATGATAATTGCTATTATCCCTGCAATAAGAGCGGTCAGTTGAGCTGATTTTAATCCGCTCACAATGGTAAAATAATCTCCTCGCAGAAATTCCAAGAAAAATCGTTCGATACAATACAAAAAAACATACAAACAAAATACTTGCCCTCTTTTATGGGGAAAAGAACTATAAAATAACAGGATGACAAAAAGCAGCACATCACACTGACTTTCCCATATTTCAGCAGGCCAAAGGGGTTGATGACCATACGTTTGGTAGGCTAAAGTGGTTTCTGGATACAATATGCCAAAAGAACCACCAGTGGGATGACCAAAGGCATCGCCATTCATCAAATTTGCCATGCGTCCTACTGCTTGTCCTAAAATAATAGCAGGAGCTAGCGTATCGGCAAAGGCCCAGGTAGGGATATGATGTTTTTTTGTGTACCAAATACCAGCTAATGTTCCAGCTATAATGCCGCCTTGAATAGCCATTCCGCCTTGCCAGATAAAGGGGATTTCTAGTAAATGATGTTGATAGTATGCCCAATCAAAGAAAAAGACATCCCAAAGGCGACCACCAATAATTCCAGCGAGACCACAACATGTGGCAAAATCAAATATGTGTATATGCCAGCCATGTCCTTCTTTTTGGGTTAACGCATAGCCCACAAGGGCTGCACAAATAATCCCTAATAAAAAAAGTAGTCCGTATGACCGAATAGGGAATGAACCGATAAAGAATAAATACTGATGCAAGATAATACCTCCTTGAATATGATATAATTAGGATAACTATTTGTGTCTTTATTATACCGCATAAGAAGACAATTTCTAGTCTTGCGTAGGAGGTATTGTCATGAAAGTATATTCCATATGTATTGCTATGTATTGTTGGGCCAGTCTTTTTTCCGTAGGGGCTACGGCACCGGCTGATAAATTAGCACGGCCTTTAGTTCATCAGGTAGAAGATCTAGGGATAACATCGCCTGTAAAAGTCTATGAATATAAGGGGCAATGGTTAGTTTCTCCTGAGGCCTTGTCCCAGCTTGGGATATATTCTATCGGCGGTAGTCCGACATATCGTTTTCGTATACCTTGGATTGCCTTACATAGTGGGGAACCTCCATATACATTCGCAGATATTACTTTGCCACGTCATAAAGTACAAGGAAAATGGTGGATTAATGTTAAAAGAGCGGCTCCAGTATTGGGGATGTATATGAGAAATAGTGGAAAAGAACAAGTTCTTTTTAGCACTCATATTGGTATGAAGAAACCAGCTTCTTTAACTATTTTTCCATCAGGACCACCAGTTTCTATTAAAGGGAGTGTACTACTGTGGGACCCTTTGTTTCTAGGGGAAAAGTTATCGCCCGTTAAGGGAAAGGTAATAGTATCGCCTACGGCTTTTCGAGTAACTGCGAAGGGACTTAGTTTACGTAATTCTAATTTGGATCAATTGGCAGAGCAATATGAAAAAAAAGGATATACTATGTGGCCTCTTGTTGATAATGGCTTTTCACCTCAAGTTACTAGTGCAATTTTGCGTTCCTCAGAAGTACAAGAAAAAATTATAGAACAATTGATTGGTTATGCCTTGGTGTATCATTTTCGTGGGTATAATTTAGATTTTGAAAATATTAATTATAGTGATAAAGAGCGATTGACCGCATTTGTTTCACAGTTAGTCGCACGGTGTCATGCTTATGGCATTGTCATTTCTATGGATATCACTCCGCATTCGCCGAGTTTACGGTGGTCGAAAGTATATGATAGGAAAGCATTAGGTAATGTAGTGGATTATGTGGTTCTTATGGGATATGATCAGGTGGGAAAAAATAGCTCAAAACCTGGTCCTGTTGCGACTTATCCATGGGTAGAAAAAGCAATTCAGTCGTTACTTAAAGAAGTTCCTGCAGAGAAAGTTATTTTGGGTATGCCTTTATACATGCGTATATGGTATAGTTCATACGATGGCAGGGATTTACCTAAAAAAGTAGAAGAATGGCCGCCAATTGAAAGAGCTGCATTCGTTGAAAAAACAGATAATCCTATGAATAATGGACTAGCAGCCGGTTTTTCCGAAACGGTTACGCTTTTATTGAAAGAACTTTCAGATATGGATAGTAATACGACCCAAAATACACAGCCTGGAAGTAAAAAATTGTTTGTGCACACGTTGAGCTTAGCAGATAGTTTTGTAATTCGTCAAAAATATAAGGAATATATTCATTGGGATAAAATACATCAACTGTATTATATGGATTTGCCTTTACAGACTGGTCGAGTACAAATTTGGTTTGAAGAAGAGAAATCGTTGCAAGCTAAAATGGGATTAATTAAAAAATATCAGTTAAGTGCAGGTGCGTTTTGGCGAAGTGGATTTGAACCAACAGAATTTTTTAAAAATTTTAATGTTCTTTAATTGACTTCAAAGAAGGAGAACACTATAATAATTAACATATATATTGATTTAATAAGCAGAATTTAGCTATATGAAGGAGGTCATACTATTGGAAAAATATATACCCAAAGATATTGAAAAAAAGTGGCAAAAAAAATGGTTAGACGAAAAATGCGATCGTTGTGAAGGGGATTCGCAAAAACCTCCATATTATGTATTAGAGATGTTTCCTTATCCTTCGGGAAACTTACATATGGGTCATGTACGCAATTACACTATTGGTGATGTAATTGCACGGTATCGACGAATGTTAGGATATAATGTATTACATCCTATGGGCTATGATGCCTTTGGTATGCCTGCGGAAAATGCGGCTATACAGAATCACATTCCGCCATCGGAATGGACATTTAAAAATATTCAAAATATGACGCGTCAGCAACAGGCGTTGGGATTATCTTATGATTGGGATAGAGAAGTTGCCACGTGTCATGAAGACTATTATAAATGGACACAGTGGATTTTTGAATTATTTTATAAAAAAGGATTGGTATATCGTAAAGAAGCAAAGGTAAATTGGTGTGAAAACTGTCATACCGTGCTTGCAAATGAACAGGTTATTGACGGAACGTGTTGGCGTTGTGATCAGCCTGTTGTAAAAAAGAATTTAAAACAGTGGTTCTTTAAAATTACTGATTATGCAGAAGTTTTATTGGATGATTTGGAATTATTATCAGGTTGGCCTGAACGCGTTAAAACGATGCAGAAAAACTGGATTGGACGTAGTGAGGGGACGGAAATCACCTTTGCTATTCCTACTATACAGAAAAGTGTAAATCTATTTACAACGCGTCCTGATACCATATTTGGTGTTTCGTATATTGTGTTAGCACCAGAACATCCGTTAGTGGAATCGCTTATTAGAGGCAAAGCAGAAGAAGCTGCGTTGCGTTCTTTTATTGATCGCATGAGAAATATGAGTGACATAGAACGTACATCGACAGAAACCGAAAAAGAAGGGATGTTTACAGGTTCTTATGCCGTTAATCCTTGTACGAGACAGGAAGTACCTATTTGGATAGCTAATTATGTTTTGCCTGATTATGGCACTGGTGCGGTAATGGGTGTTCCAGCCCATGATCAGCGCGATTGGGAATTTGCACATAAATTTGATTTGCCTATCCATATTGTGATACAAAATGAAGGGAAAACGCTTACTGTCGATAATATGAGTGAACCGTATACTGATGCGGGGGTGCTAGTTCAATCAGGAACATTTGATGGATTACAAGATAAGGAAGCTCGTAAGGCGATTACAGCATGGTTGGAAGAACGAAAATTAGGTCATGGCACAGTTAATTATAAATTACGAGATTGGTTAATTTCGCGACAACGCTATTGGGGTGCACCCATTCCTATTATATATTGTCCTACCTGTGGCGAACAATTAGTGCCAACATCAGATCTACCAGTACGGTTGCCTGAGGATGTGAATTTTATAGCAGGTGCGGTTTCGCCGTTGGCAACGAGTGATGATTTCTTACATTGTACTTGCCCAACTTGTGGGGGACCAGCTATGCGAGAAACCGATACGATGGATACGTTTGTATGTTCTTCTTGGTATTATTTGCGGTACACAGATGCACGAAATAAAACGGCCGCATGGGATAAAGAAAAAGCGGATCATTGGTTAGGCGTTGATCAATACATCGGGGGAATTGAACATGCTATTTTGCATTTGATGTACTCTCGTTTTTGTATGAAAGTTTTCCATGATGCTGGATTAGTGTCAGAAAGAGAACCGTTTAAACGGCTATTGACACAAGGTATGGTATTGATGGATGGCAGCAAGATGTCGAAATCAAAGGGAAATGTGGTGTCACCAGAAGATATAATTGAACAATATGGTGCAGATACAGGAAGGCTATTTATTTTGTTTGCCGCTCCGCCTGAACGAGATTTGGAATGGTCGGAACAAGGAGTTGAAGGATCTTATCGTTTCTTGAATCGTGTATGGCGTATTGTTGAACAGTATTTACAATTGCCTAAGGATGAATCCAGTGAAGCGTTGTATAGTGAAGCGGAAAAAGAATTGCGTTATCAAGAATTTATGACCATAGATAAGGTTGGTAACGATATCCAGGGAAAAGATGGTCGGTATGGATTTAATACTGCTATTAGTGCTATTATGGAATACGTAAATGCTTTGTATGCTTATGCAGGAAAAGAAAATAAGATACATCAAGCAGTGGCAAGCGAAGCTATGAGTAATTTACTTAAGTTATTAGCACCATTTACACCTCATATTGCCGAAGAATTGTGGCATCAAGCTGGATTTGAGGGCAGTGTACATCAGCAGTCATGGCCGATTGTTGATAAAGAAGCGTTACGGGTAGAAGAAATGGAACTTCCTATTCAGATTAATGGTAAAGTTCGCGATCGTATTACCGTATCTGTTGATAGCACAGTAGAAAATATTCAAGAGATGGTTATGCAGCAAGCACATGTGCAAGAGCTGATTGGTGATAAAAAGATAGTGAAATGTATTATTATACCTAAAAAGATTATTAATATTGTCATTAAATAAAAAACAGCAGGAGAGTTATCTCCTGCTGTTTTTAGGAGGACGTATGAAACGTAATACATCTGGGAAGAATAGACCGGTATGTTCTATCTCTATTTTGCAAACTATTCCGTGTGCCGTATTAGTGCCGCTTGTTTGGAAAGATGGGGAAGAATGTATTTTATTAGAAGTACGTAGTAAGCAATTGACTTGGCAACCTCACGATATTTGCTTTCCTGGAGGAAAGATTGAATCGCTGGATACATCTCCAGAAGCGGCCGCAGTACGAGAAACTTCAGAGGAATTAGGGATATCATTAGAGCATATACATATTGAGAGACCTTTAGACTATGTGGAATCACCTATAGGGGTTACGGTATATCCATTTGTAGCACATGTGGATACCTTGGTATGGCAACCTAATAAGGAAGAAGTAGAAGAAATTCTAGTGGTTCCTATATCAGTACTTATGCAAAATCCACCTCAAGTAGCGACTTTTTATTTGCAAGGAAAACCGGATCAACAGGCACAGGAGATATTACAGTTGCCTGATGAATGGCAGCCGCGAACATCGTATTATGTGAAGATTTTTACATATAAAGAATATAAAATATGGGGAATAACGGCTTATATTCTTGACAACTTTATGGTGAGTCGTGCTATAATTACATAGTAAGCTAACCTTAATATTTGCAATCACTATAATTCGGTTTACGTAATGTTTTCTAGGCGTTACCGCACAGATGAATGTATAAATTCAATAAAAGGGTGATGTCTAGAGGAAAGGCTGGCAGGAAGGATGAAAACTAATATTGAAAATAACTATTGTGATGGTTAGCTAGACCTTAAAGGTCTACAACTTTTATAAGTATGAAAAAAGAGAATAATAAGTATGATGATTTTATTCTTGTGCTATTGATTTACAATGTGAAAAGTTGTACAATTCATGTATAAGTATTTTGGCTATGTCTAAACAGAAAAAAATAATGCAATCATTTAACGTAAGTCATGGCTAAAGTCAAGTGTGTCAGAATCCGGAACTGGCTGAATGTAAATTTAGTTTACTACTAATACCATATATTGATGATATTAAGGAGAGTGACCATCATGAATTTCAACTTAACAGACGTGCAACAAGATTTTCAAAAATTGGCAAAAGATTTTGGTGAAAAAAAATTATTACCAACTATTATGGAACGTGATCACAAAGGGGAATTCAATGAAGAGCTAGTACGAGAAATGCTTGCTTTAGGATTGACTGGTGCATATTTTGAAGAAAAATATGGCGGTGCAGAATGTGACGTACTTAGTTATATTTTAGCGGTAGAAGAATTAGCTAAATATGATGCAGGAATGTCCATTACCTTGTCGGCTACGGTGTCTTTATGTGCTAATCCGATTTGGCAATTTGGTACAGAAGCACAGAAAGAAAAATTTTTAACACCTCTCGTTGAAGGGGAAAAATTGGGCGCTTTTGGTTTAACGGAACCGAATGCAGGTACGGATGCATCAGGACAACAAACAATTGCTGTGAAAGATGGCGATTCGTATATTTTAAATGGCTCGAAAGTGTTTATTACTAATGCTGGATTTGCTGATATTTATATCGTATTTGCCATGACGGATAAAACAAAAGGCACGAAGGGGATTAGTGCATTTATTGTTGAAAAAGGAACAGAAGGCTTTACCTTTGGTAAATTAGAACACAAAATGGGTATTCATACATCGCAAACTATGGAGTTAGTATTCCAAGATGCAAGAATTCCTGCAGAAAACCTCTTAGGTAAAGAAGGCGAAGGATTTAAAATTGCAATGATGACGTTAGATGGTGGTCGTATTGGAGTTGCTGCACAAGCTCTTGGTATTGCTGAATCAGCATTACAGGATGCAGTAGAATATTCGAAACAGCGTGTTCAATTTGGTAAACCGCTTTGCAAATTCCAATCTATTGCATTTAAATTAGCCGACATGAAGATGAAAATAGAAGCGGCACGCAATTTGGTATATAAAGCAGCTTTCAAAAAACACGAAGAACAATCTTTTACCGTAGATGCAGCAATTGCAAAACGGTTTGCATCAGATGTGGCAATGGAAGTTGCTGTAGAAGCTGTTCAAATCTTTGGTGGGTATGGTTATAGTGAAGAATATCCAGCAGCTCGTCATTTGCGTGATGCGAAGATTACACAAATTTATGAAGGTACCAATGAAGTTATGTTGATGGTAACTTCAGGAGCATTATTACGGTAATAACGGATCAAATGGGCATAGTTTTGGGATAAAATTATGCCCATTGAAATAAAGTTATTTTAGGAGGAAAACGTAAATGGAAATATTGGTGTGTGTGAAACAAGTTCCGGATACAGCAGAAGTAAAAATTGATCCGGAAAAACATACGGTCATTCGTGCCGGTGTACCGAACATTTTCAATCCCTTTGACCAAAATGCGTTAGAAGCAGCACTGCAATTAAAAGATGCTGATGATAGCGTAAAAATTACTGTATTGTCAATGGGACCAGAACAAGCTAAAGACGTATTACGTGAAGGCTTGGCAATGGGAGCTGATGATGCATTTTTGGTTTCAGATCGCAAATTAGGTGGTTCTGATACATTAGCAACAGGCTATGCCTTGGCTACGGCTATTAAAAAATTAGCTGCGGATAAAGGTATTGATATGTTCGATTTGATTTTATGCGGACAACAGGCTATTGATGGGGATACAGCACAAGTTGGTCCTCAGATTGCTAGTGAATTAGGTATTGCACAAATTACGAAAGCAGCTAAATTAACCATTGAAGGTGGTACATCCGTTCGTGTTGAACAACAGCATGAAGAAGGCTATATTGTAACTGCAGCAGCATTCCCTGTTTTAATTACCGCTTCAAAAGACTTAAATGAACCTCGTTTCCCGACTATTCGTGGTACGATGAAAGCGAAACGTCGTGAAATTCCAACGCTGAGTGCAGCGGATATTGGCATTGATGAAGTACGTATCGGGTTAAGCGGTTCACCGACAAAGGTTCATAAAATTTTCACTCCGCCTCAAAGAACACAAGGCGAAATCTTTTCAGCAGAAGATGCACAAGCTAATGTGGATCAGTTGATGGAAAAATTAATTGCACAGAAAGTTATTTAATTGAGGAGGTATAGTGAAGATGGATTTAGCAGAATTCAAAGGCGTATATGTAATAGCTGAACAATTTGAAGGTACATTACGTAACGTTTCCTTCGAACTGTTGGGACAAGCTACAAGATTAGCTGAAGGTCTTGGCGAAGAAGTTGGCGCTGTTTTGATTGGCTATGGAGTAACTCCATTGGCCCAAGAACTGATTAAGTATGGAGCAAAAAAAGTATTCGTTTATGATGATGAATCATTAAAAGATTACAATACTACTGCTTATACAAAGGTTCTCCAAGATTTTACAGAAAAGCATAAACCAAATGTTTTCTTGATTGGTGCAACAAATACGGGTCGCGATTTAGGTCCTCGTGTTGCTAATGAATTAAAAACTGGTTTAACTGCAGATTGCACAGAACTTGGTGTAGATAAAGATGCAAAAACAATTATTTGGACTCGTCCAGCTTTAGGTGGCAATATCATGGCTGAAATTATTTGCCCTGATCGTCGTCCTCAGATGGGTACGGTTCGTCCGAATGTATTTAAAAAGCCAGAACCAAACGAAAATGCAACTGGCGAAGTTATTTCCGAAAAAGCTGAATTAACAGATAAAGATTTCTTAACAAAATTTGTTGAATTAATTCGCGTTGGTGGCGATGGCATCAAAGTAGAAGAAGCAGATTTTGTTGTTGCTGGTGGTCGTGGCATGAAAGAAGAAGACTTCAAAGAAGGTGGTTGCTTAACTGAATTAGCAGCTGTTTTAGGTGGAGCCGTAGCAGCTTCTCGTGCAGTAACGGACCAAGGATGGATTAATCCGTTGTTCCAAATTGGACAAACTGGTAAAACGGTTAGCCCCAAATTATACGTTGCTGCAGGCATTTCTGGTGCTATTCAGCATTTAGCAGGTATTCTTGGATCGGATTGCATTATCGCTATTAATAAAGATGAAGATGCTCCTATTTTCAAGGTATGCGATCTTGGTATCATCGGAGATGCGCATGAAGTATTACCGTTGATTACAGCGGCTGTAAAGAAACATAAAGGTATTGCATAAGCGATTTTCTCCTATAAAAAAAGGATGACTTAAAAGTCATCCTTTTTTTTTGTATAGTAAAGGTTAGCAATATGGAGTGAGCAATATATTTTTTATTGTCAACAAAAAATAAAATGATATGTTGTTAAAAAGTATAAGGTTTGATATAATTTAACCGCAGTATGATATATTTTATATAGGGGGTGTTTTGATGGGCAAGTCTTCATTGCGTGTGCGGGAATTGACTTGTATGGCTTTATTGGTGGCCCTGAATTGTATTTCAGCATATTTAATTATTCCGTTGCCTTTTACGGAATCACCATTGGCACTACAAACATTAGTTGTCAATATAGTAGGCTTTTTATTACGACCAAAGCAAGCTTTTATCGTAATGGGGGTATATATTTTATTGGGTTTAGCAGGAGCACCTGTTTTTACAGGCGGTATGTCTGGTTTTGGAAAAATGTTTGGTCCCACTGGTGGATATATTTGGGGATTTTTACTTGCAGCAACTATTATTTCTATCTTGAAAGGAAATACTTATCAGTGGAAAAGATTTGCCTTAGTTAGCATTCTTGTGGGGATTCCTGTTATTTATGTGTGTGGAGCGATACAACTGCAAGTAATGACACATATGCCATGGCGCCATGTTTTGTACATTGGTGTATTGCCTTTTATTCCGTTGGATATTGTAAAATGTTTACTTGCTGTGGGAATAGCAAGGCCTATTTTAAAAGAGTTAACAATATAATCCATGCATTATATTTTGTTATTATGTGTAATTGTGAAATGAATGATGGGTGTGATAAAAAAAGAGATTTTCTCAAGGGAAATCTCTTTTTTTATACGTAGTTATTTTGTTTTGTTAAACTTACATATATTTATTTTCAAGAAATAGTATAGCGTATATATCATTGATTTTGTATACATAAACAGTGTATGATAGAGATATCTATTATAGTATCATGTAATCATATTTAAGTGATATAGGTTTTACTATATTACTTATAAGGACGAGAAAAATAAGGAGAAAAACTTTTTTCTCGTATAAGGAGGATGTATAATGGCAGTAAAAATTGGTATTAGTGGTTTTGGTCGTATTGGGAGATGCACCTTTCGTACTTCTTTATTACATCCAGAAGTAGAAATAGTTGCAGTGAATAATCGTTCTATTGGACCTATTATGGCCGATTTATTGAAATTTGATACAGTACATGGCACATGGGATCATGATGTATCATTTGACGGAGAAAAACAAGCATTAGTCGTTGATGGACGATATATTCCCGTTACCAATGCTACGGATCCAGCAAATATTCCATGGCAAGATCATGGGGTAGAGGTTGTTGTAGAATCCACGGGTAAATTTAGAGATAAAGAAATGGCGGGAAAACATCTACAAGGTGGTGCAAAAAAAGTCATTATTACGGCACCTGGAAAAAATGTAGATGCGACATTAGTCATGGGAGTTAATGAAGAAATGTATGATCCGGCAACACATCATGTTATTTCTAATGCCTCGTGTACTACTAATTGCCTGGCACCTATTGCGAAGGTCTTATCTCGTGAATTTGGTATTGTTCGAGGAATGATGACGACGGTTCATTCTTATACGAATGATCAACACTTAGTAGATGGTGTACATAAAGATTTGCGACGTGCTCGTTGTGCAACTCAATCAATTATTCCTACATCAACAGGTGCGGCTAAAGCAGTTGCATTAGTATTGCCTGAATTAAAAGGTAAGTTCAGCGGCATGGCAATGCGTGTTCCTACACCTAATGTTTCTATGACCGATTTAGTGGCTATTTTAGAGCGTCCAGTTACCGTTGAAGAAGTCAATGAAGTGCTAAAAAAATGGGCAGAAGGGCCGTTACAAGGAATTTTAGCTTATACGATGGATCCTACCGTTTCTTCAGATTATATTAGTGATTCTCATAGTGCTATTGTCGATGCATTGGATACGGATGTGGTAGAAGGGACGATGGTTAAAGTGGTCGCATGGTATGATAACGAATGGGGATATTCATTGCGGGTAAATGATTTAGCATCGTATATCGCGTCGCGTGGTCTTGCATAAAGATGTTACTCCGTGAGGACAAGATGGATACCGTGTATATGCTGGAAAAAATAGTGCCTGATGTAATGGGAATTATACGAGAACGTTACATGCTTTTGCGATATATTTCCGAATCTGAACCTATAGGTAGACGTGCGTTAGCAACTATGTCTGGATTGTCAGAACGAGTTGTGCGAGCTCATGTGGATGTCTTACGACGTAGTGGTATGGTTCATTGTACGACCCGAGGGATTATGATGGAAGTACAGGGAAAACGTATTCTTCCTGATATAGTTAACTATTTTTTGCAAGATTATCGTTTAGTTGAAATGCGACAAGCGATTTGTCAATATTTTGGCTTAAAAGAGGTAATTATTGTTCCTGGTGATAGTGATATAAATCCGCTGGTAAAAGAAGAAATGGCTCGACAAGCAGCTATCTTGGTGAGCGATATCTTGGGTAAAGTAAAGTGTGCGGTTGTTAGTGGTGGATCTACGATGGCGTTAGTAGCAGATTGTTTACCATTGAGTCGTAGTCATACGATGATATTGCCAGCCAGAGGTAGTATGGGCAATATAGTTGAGTTACAAGCAAATACGATTGCTGCTGGTATTGCTAAAAAAATACAAGGGTCTTATCGTATGATTCATTTACCAGAAGAAATTAGTGAAGCAGCTTTGCAGTTAATGTTAAAAGAAGATGTGCAATTACAGCAAAATGTTACTTTAGCACAGTCTGCACAAGCCGTTATTTTTGGCATTGGACGGGCCGATTTGATGGCAAAAAAAAGAGGGCTTTCTAAGGAAAAACAGCAGTGGTTGCAGCAACAGCGGGCGTGCGGCGAAGCATTAGGCACATATTGTACACAAACAGGTCGTATTATAGTAGCTAATAATAAATTTGGCGTTTCATTACTTAATATAAAAAAACATGCTTATATTATTGCCGTTGCGGGTGGTACGCAAAAAAAGTGCGGCGATTATGGCTGTATTAAGTGCGTGCCGTACGGGTATTTTTGTTACAGATGAAGGAGCGGCTATGCAGATATGGAAAGTAATGAGTGGAAAGGATGGAAAAGATGATAAAAATAGGCATTAATGGTTTTGGGCGTATTGGACGAAGTGTGTTTAAATTGGCACAACGATACAGAGATACGATTACGATTGTGGCAATTAATGATATAGGTACAGCGAAACAAATGGCACATTTATTAAAATATGATAGCATTTATGGGGTTTTTCCACATAACGTAACCTATGATGATCGGCATATTATAGTAGATGATGAAGCTTATCCTTTATTTCAAGAAAAGGATTGTAAGAACGTGGATTGGCAAGCCCTAGGAGTAGATATACTTATTGAATCTTCAGGGCAATATTCAGGCCGAGTTCAGCCATCTTCGCAAGAACGGTTACCTTTAGGCGGAACGGTAAAAAAAGTTATCATTACATCTCCTTCGACAATTGATGATATAACTATTGTGTTAGGTGCAAATGAAGAAGCATATCAGCCACAGCGACATCATATTATTTCCGGTGCTTCGTGTACTACATGCGGGTTAGCGGCAATTTTACATTTAATGGATGAAACATTTGGTGTAAAACGGGGTATGACTACGTCTGTTCATTCGTATACAACGGATCAAAAAATTTTAGATGTTTCCCATCGAGATTTACGTCGTGCACGTGCTGCAGGTATGTCGATTATTCCTACTACTACTGGTGCAGCTGAAGCTATTACGAAAGTTTTGCCTCGTTTTCAAGGCAAGCTAACTTGTCATGCCGTACGCGTACCAACACCTGATGTTTCGATAATTGATATTGTTCTTGAATTGCAGAAAAACAATATTACTCTTGATGAATTAAATGAAACTTTCGTACAAGCATCGCAAGGAAAATATAAGGGAATTATTGGGACAAATCAAGATGAATTGGTTTCTGTTGACTATCGCGGAAATGAAAATACAACTACGATTGATTTACCGTTGAATATGGTCATGGATTCGGGATTGGTAAAGATTATTGCATGGTATGATAATGAATGGGGTTATGCTCGCCGTGTAATTGATTTGATTGAGTTTATCGTCAAAAAGGGATTATGAGTTTTACGTAATCTCGATACAAAGGAGAATGGTATGAAAAAAACAATTCGGCAACTATCTGTTGCTAATAAAAAAGTGTTTATGCGGGTCGATTTTAATGTACCTTTGGATGAACAAAGGCATATTATCGATGATACGAGAATACAAAAAACATTACCTACGATTCGATATGTATTAGAACAAGGGGGGGCTGTTATTTTAGCTAGTCATTTAGGACGTCCCAAAGGAAAACGGCTGAAAGAATTTTCTTTACAACCTGTTGCAGAACGGTTATCTGAATTATTACAACAGTCTGTTACCATGGCACCTGATTGTATTGGTGAGGCGACAAAGGAACTGGTTAGTAAAATGAAACCAGGCGACATTGTTTTGTTAGAAAATTTGCGTTTTCATGCGGAAGAAGAGAAAAATGATCCGGATTTTGCAAAACAATTAGCGGCACTAGGAGATATAGGAGTAAATGATGCGTTTGGCTGTTGTCATCGGGCACATGCATCGGTTTCGGGTATAGCGGCTTTTTTACCGATGGTAGCGGGGCTGTTATTAGCAAAGGAAATTCAATTTTTGGGAGAAACCGTAACTAATCCAGAACATCCCTTTGCAGCAATTATTGGTGGTGCAAAAATTTCAGATAAAATAAATGTTATCGATCATTTATTAGATAAAGTAGATGTCATGATTATTGGTGGTGGCATGGCAAATACATTTTTACTTGCACAAGGCTATGCTGTGGGAAAATCATTGGTTGAAATGGATAAGATTGAATTGGCAAAAAAACTTTTACAAAAAGCCAAACAAAAGAATGTTCATTTTTTACTCCCTGTAGATGTGACCGTTGCGTTTAATTTTGCTAATGACAGTGAGTATGTGGTGACAAATCTTAACGATATTCCTCAAACGGGTATGATTTTAGATATTGGGACACGTTCGCAGGCTATTTTTGCAGAAGCTTTGAAAGATATGAAGACTATTATTTGGAATGGTCCTATGGGTGTTTTTGAAATGCCTCATTTTGCTTTAGGAACACAAGCGGTAGCTAAGGCAGTAGCAGATGCATCTGCGGTTTCTATTGTCGGCGGCGGCGATTCTTTGGCTGCTATTAATCAAATGGGACTAGCTGATGCGATTACTCATATTTCAACAGGTGGTGGGGCTTCATTGGAATATTTAGAAGGAAAAGCTTTGCCCGGGATTATCGCTTTGCAAGACTGAGTAAAGAAAGGAACGAGGATATGAGAAAAACAATATTAGCTGGCAATTGGAAAATGAATCAAACCAGTTCTATGGTACATGCGGAATTACAATCGTTACTACAACAGTTGCCAGCGGTACAGGCAGAGATTATTGTTGCTCCTTCATTTTTATATATTACACAGGCAATTCAGCTTACTAAAGAATCGCCGATTCATATTGCGGCACAAACGATGCATTGGGAAGAAAAAGGTGCTTTTACAGGTGAAGTGTCGCCGATGATGCTAGCTGATGTGAATGTTACTCATGTTATTTTAGGGCATTCAGAACGGCGTATGTATAGTAATGAAACGAATGAAACGGTACATAAAAAAGTACAAGCTGCACTTGCACATCAATTGATACCTATTATTTGTTGTGGTGAAACGCTAGAAGAGCGAGAAAAGGGACAGATGGAGTCTGTAATATCGACACAAATACGGTGTGCTTTGTCGGGTGTTAGGGAAAACGAACTAAAACAATGTGTTATTGCGTATGAACCAGTTTGGGCAATTGGTACGGGAAAAACAGCTACACCTGAACAAGCACAGGAAGTGTGTGCATTTATTCGCTCATTAATCGTAGCAATGTATACAAAGGAACAGTCTGAAGAAGTTTCTATTTTATATGGAGGTAGTATGAATGCTACTAATGTTTCACAACTTCTCAAGCAACCTGACATTGATGGGGGATTGATTGGGGGGGCAAGTTTACGTGCTGAAGATTTTTTAGCTATTATTAAACAAGTACCATAAGTTATTGAAAATGTTTGCGTAAGGTAATTTATTTTTCGTAGTTTAGTTTTTGTGTTTTATTCGGCGGTAATATAGAATAATAAAGTGGTGTATGATATAATCTTAATGATTAATATTGTGATTATATTTTTGTGAGGAGACGCGAATACGATGGCATTTCATTTAAAGCCGAAAGAAGAAAAGTTTTTTTCCTTATTAGATCAGCATGCAACATTAGGTTATGAGGCTGCAAATTTATTGTGTCAAGCCATGCATGAAGAGATCGCGAAAGATGTAGCACTAAAGAAAATTGAAGCATTAGAAAAAGAAGCAGATATTTTAGTTATGGAAACGATGAAGCGGTTACAAAAAACATTTATCACGCCTATGGATCGTGAAGATATTCAACAGTTGATCGATCAATTGGATATGGCCATTGATAGTATTAGCGATATCATGGATAAAATGTGTATTTATAATGTAGGGACGGCTACGGAAGGCGCTAAACGAATGACACTTATCACTTCGAAAGCAATGAAAGAAATCAGAAAGTCCATGGGATATATGAAAGATTTGAAAAAAAACTATTTAAAAGTAGAAGCGAGAAGTAAAAAAGTATTAAAATTAGAACAACAATGTGATGATTTATATCATCAAGAAATGGCATATCTATTTACAGAATGCAAGGATCCTATTGAAATCATTAAATGGAAAGAAATATTGCAGTCGATTGAAGATGTTACCGATGATTGTGAAGATTTAGTTATTACATTTAGAAAGGTTGTTTTAAAATATGCCTGAACATTGGTTGATTTGGTTAATCGTATTATTAGCAATATTGTTTGATTATATTAATGGATTTCATGATACGGCCAATGCGATTGCAACGAGTGTATCGACACGAGCTATATCCCCTAGAAATGCTATTTTTATGGCGGCGATATTGAATTTTACGGGAGCAATGGTTAGTACGGGTGTAGCTAAAACCATTGGTGGGGATTTAGTATCACAACCATCTGAAATCAGCTTAGAAGTTATTGTAGCGGCGTTAATCGGAGCGATCATTTGGAATATTGCGACATGGTATTTTTGCATTCCTAGTAGTTCTTCCCATTCTCTTATCGGCGGTGTAATTGGTGCTGTATGCATTAGCGTAGGACCAGCGGCACTTGATAGTGATGGTATTGGTAAAATTATTTTATCGTTAGTGTTATCACCAGTGATAGCATTGGCAATTGGTTACTTAGTAATGATTGCTATTTTGTGGATTGTTCGCAATCGTTCACCATTACTGTTGAATCGGCAATTTCGTAAAATGCAGTTATTATCAGCCAGCTTAATGGCGTTTTCACATGGTGCCAACGATGCACAAAAAGCTATGGGAATCATTGCTTTAGCTTTAGTTACGGGTGGTTATTTAGAGGCTATGGAAATTCCTATTTGGGTAAAACTGGCTTGTGCTACATCAATGGCATTAGGAACTTCCGTTGGTGGTTGGCGGATTATTTCTACGATGGGAACCAAAATTTTTAAAATGGAATCGATTAATGGCTTCGCAGCAGACCTTAATTCAGCATTAGTTATTTTTGGTGCTACTTTTTTGCATTTGCCCGTTAGTACGACTCATGTTGTGTCAGGGTCTATTATGGGTGTAGGATCAGCTAAACGAGTACGTGCTGTGCATTGGGGTGTTGCTCGTAGTATGTTAATTGCATGGGTTGTAACTATTCCTATTAGTGCAGCTATATCGGCAGGTATTTATTGGCTTCTTTCACTTATTTGATATAAATAGGCAGCAATTAAAATGATTGCTGCCTATTTTAGCTATTGCAGTGTATCAGGAGGTACAGATAAAGAAGGTAGTAATTCAGTGAATGTTATAAAAATAAAAAATAATAAATTAAAAATAACAAAAAGAAAAATCATGAAAACTATACTTTTATTGTATCTTATTGTATAATTTATTATATAGAGAGGAGCTGAAACTGCATGAAATTAAATCAGGCAACGGATTATGCTTTTCGAATGGTTCTATATTTAGCATCACTTCCAGAAGGTGCTAAAATAACCGGTGCATCGTTAGCAGAAAAGCAAAATATTCCAGAACGCTTTTTATTAAAAATAATGCGTAGTTTAACTGCGGCAGGGATTATGAAATCATATCGAGGAGTAGAGGGTGGCTTTGCATTAAACAGAAGTGCAAAAGAGATTACGTTGTTTGATGTAATTGAAGCGGTAGAAGGACAAACGGAATTACAACGATGTCTACAAGATCTTGGATCCTGTACGCGTGCATGTAGTGGCATGTGTTCTATTTATACTGCATTTGCAGATATTCAACGTGATTTAGCAATGAAACTGAAATCTATTAATTTTTATGATTTAGCAGCACAAGAAGCAGATGCGATGGGAATTGAATTTCCTCAGAACATAGAATAATTAATACGATCTATATGTAGCAATAAAAAAGAAAGGACAGTAGAAAAAAACTA
>NZ_AFUG01000005.1:0-13849 GCF_000221545.1 Megasphaera sp. UPII 135-E | reverse complement strand
AGGTTTTTTTCCAACATTATATATTCTATCGCGTTGGTTTTTATATAATACCATTTTTATTCTCTAGCCGTCAATACAAAAAATCTCGCAAATAAAAAATTCCATTATTGCGAGATTTTTTATTATGTCGTCGATAACAATCGATGCATCGTATTGGCGGCAAAATCCGCAGCCAGCCGATGTTCTCTTTCTTGTTGATCGCCCGCCGCATCATCCACCGGTGTAATATACGTGCCCACAATTTGACAACCTTGCGGTAAAAATTCTACAATTCGTCGCAATCTTTTCGCTATATCATCGGAATACGGACCAATCCACATGGTAACAAAAAGAGCTATGTTTTTATTCGTAAGTGTTTTCAATACTTCCTGTGATCTCCCATCAATAAATCCACTTTCAATATAGCAGCCAAAAAACACACAGTCATATGAAGCGATATCCGTTGGTATCTCATCCAACGAAACACAACTAATGTTTTCGCCGATACCCTTAGCCACGGCTTCTGCTATTCCCTTGGTTTTTCCCGTATACGAAGAATAGACAACAATCGTTTTCATAACTTTCTCCTTTCCATAATGAATGTTTTCTTCTGTCTTGAAGAAAGTATACTATTTACGTCTTTATTTGTCAATTGAAAAGATATTTCATTTTTTGATAATCATCCAGGAAACATTTTCAATCTATTTAGACATGACTATTTTTTTCTCAATCGAAAGAATGTCTAATTTTTCAGATGTCACAAAACAAGTGCCGCCAAATACAAGGCTACATACCAACCACTCTGCATAAATCACATGCGGTACAATGCGTACCACCGGGAATAACAACCATGCTACTAAAACAATGATACCTGCTAACAACGTATAAAAAGCCGCCTCTTTTCGACAATATTGTGGAGCATATAACGTCATTAAAATAATAACGCCAAATGCCGCCATCAATGACAACCCCGCCATTAAGGTAGAAATAATACCGCTAATCGTAAGGGCAAACCCTAACGTAATCAGGCCTAACACCAATACAGATAAACGCGTTACCAGCAAATATTGCTTTTCCGTAATACGTGGCTGAATAAAACGTTTATGAATATCTTGAGAATATAACGTAGCCGAAGACAATAATAAATTACATGCCGTACTAATATCGGCAGCCCATAGAGAGGCTAAGGTCACACCAGCAATCCACGGATTAATCGACATAATCAATCGCGGCAATGCGGTTGTAGGTGCAATATGAGGATATACTTCGGCTGCCACCACGCCTAACAGTGCGGCAAGAAAACCAACTGGCAACATAATAATACCACCAATAATAAATCCACGTTGAGCCGTGTGTACATTTTTAGCGCCCAAAGAAACTTGAATGATCGCTTGCAAAGACAAGTTTACCGTAATAAGCGTAACAATCCAAGTAACAATTTTCATGCCTCCTACACCTTGTACTATATCCAGCGTAATATCACTAGGTACTTGTACGACTACCGTCTGCATGCCACCTACTAAAGAAATAATGATAAAAGCAGCAACGGTAATACCAATATATTGTAAAGTAACATTTAACATATTAGACTGACTGGCTGACCACATCCCTCCTATTAACGTAATCCCAATAAATACAATAGCACTAACAATCATGCCTGAAAAAGGAGTGAAAATTTGTGGCAATAAAGCTGATAAAATAGCACCTCCTGCCACATATTGTAAACTCATAACAACTAATTGTACTAAAATTTGGCAAACAATCCCAGCAATACTGCTTTTTGTATCATAATACCGTTCTAACATTTCAGGAATAGTCGTTATCTGTAAACGACGATATTTTTTCGCTACGGTTAAACCCATAACAATTGCCCCAATCCCCCAAGCGGCCGTATACCATCCTGCCGATAGCCCTACTTTATACGCCTGTTCAGCAACACCGATAGTAGATGCCCCGCCTACGGCTAAGCCAACAATAGAAACAACGACTAGTGGTACCGTTAGCTTTCGTCCGGCCAAAATATAATTTTCTGCTGAACCAGATGCTTTTTTCTTGATATACCAACTAATAGCAAATAAAATAGCCACATACATGAAAATAATGAAAATTTGAATACTTCCTGTCATACATACAACCTCTTTTCTTATTGCAAAATATATAAAAAAAGAACACCTTCGCCCGAAGGGACGAAGATGCTCGCGGTACCACCCTTTTTACCTAAAAAAAAAGAGTAATACCGAGGGACGGATTGCTCCGCGGTACCACCCTATTTATCTTGAATCAGATCAACTCATGGCATATCTAACGAGTGCCACCCCGGTTCAGCCTACTAATCAAAATAACATTCAGCCTTACAGTTCAGGAAAGAACTTCACACTGTATCACCTACTGTTTTACACCAGCCAACAGCTCTCTGTAAAGATATTTACAATACTACTTTTTTCCATCACTACTTTTATAAATATAAGATTATGAATATATTATATCTAATTTATTTTATTTGTCAATTCTTTTTTTATTATAATTTTTTATTTATAATTGTAGAAAATAACATAAGAAAGGGTGTCCATTCATGAAAATACTCATTTCTGGTATTGGCGGTATCGGCGGTTACATTGCTTCCATTCTCTGTGCCAATCATAAACAAGTAACATTAGTTGCCCGTACAAAAAGAAAAGACGCTTTACAATGTGCAGGCTTGCAATTACATAGTGAATTATGGGGAGAGCATACCTATCATCCGCCTGTAACAGACACACCTAGCCACTTGGGCATCCAAGATGTCATATTCATTTGTGTAAAAAACCCTTCTTTACCTGAAGTATTACAAGCGATTAAAGATTGTGTTGATGACCATACCATTATCTGTTGTATTATGAATGGAGTTACCTACCCCGATGTCGTCCGCACTTACTATCCACAGGTGCGTTTTGTGCCATCATGCATTTACATTACCTCTTCTTATCAAGAAGATTACTCTATTCTTCAAACGGGTAACTATGCCCGCATATTTCTCGGTTCTCCCGATACAGAGGCTGCTCAAGTCGTCTCCAGTCTGTTATCACACGAAGGCCTGCAATGCCGTATAACAACTACAATTCAACAAGAAATGTGGCATAAATACATTTTAAACTGTGCTTATAATGTAAGTACCGCCTATTATAAAGGAACCGTAGCGGATGTCTGGAATGATGACAGCCGCAAAAGCGAATTTTATACCTTATTAGAAGAAGCTACTGCTGTCGGTCGGGCCTTGCGCATTCCCCTTGATGAACAACTACCACAACTTATTTATACCCGCACAGATAAACAAAAAAACAAGGATGTCACAAGTTCCTTGGCAAGAGACATTCAACAAGGAAAAAAGGGAGAATTAGAAACATTTAGCGGGTTTATTGTCCATACAGCCGCTACACTTCATATTCCCGTCCCATGTTCGCAAAAATATTATCAAACCTTATTGCGTGCGGTTAACGCCCCCTTACCACAAGAAAAGTAAAAAAGAGCTATCGTCACCTTATCATGACGATAGCTCTTTTGCTAACTATATCTTATTTCAAAAATCCAGAAATAATCATCTGTTGTACTTGGTTTGTGCCTTCATAAATCTGAGTAATCTTAGCATCACGCATATAACGTTCTACTGGATAATCACGTGTAAAGCCATAACCACCAAATACTTGAACAGCATCTGTCGTTACCTGCATAGCGATGTCAGATGCATATTTTTTTGCAATGGATGCATCCATAGAATAAGATTTAACATCAGGTTGACCCATTTTCCATGCAGCTTTATAAACAGCCCAACGTGCTGTTTCAATTTTCAATTTCATGTCAGCAAGCATAAATGCAACAGCTTGTTGTTTCATGATAGGTTTACCAAATTGAATACGTTCATTCGCATACTGTACCGCTTTATTAAATGCACCTTCAGCAATACCCAACGCTTGAGCACCTACGCCAACACGGCCACCATCTAACGTCATCATAGCGATTTTAAAGCCTTCGCCTTCTTTGCCAAGCATATTTTCTGCTGGCACAACTACATCTTGGAATACGAGTTCACGTTGTACGCAAGCACGGATACCCATTTTTACTTCTTCTTTACCATATGTAAAGCCAGGGGTTCCTTTTTCAACGATAAACGCACTCATACCTTTAGCGCCTTTAGATTTATCTGTAGCAGCAAATACAATCGTGATTTCAGCATCTCCACCATTGGTATTAAATACTTTAGAACCATTCAATGTATATGTACCATCCGCATTTTTAACAGCAGTTGTGCTACCATTTAATGCATCTGTACCTGCATTAGGTTCAGTTAAACCAAATGCGCCTAATTTTTTACCTTCTGCCAAGGGTTTCAAATATTTAGCTTTCTGTTCTTCTGTACCGAATTTCCAAAGCGGCCAGGAGCAGAGCATTGTGTGAACTTCAAAGCTCAATGCAATAGACGGATCTACTTTTGCAATTTCTTCGCAAGCAACTGCCAAGCTTACAAAATCAGCACCTACACCACCATAGTTTTCTTCCCAAGGAATACCTAAAAGACCTAATGAGCCCATTTCATCAACTAACGCACGATCAAATACTTCGTCTTCATCGCGTTGTTTAACCGTAGGTTCTAATTTCTTTTCTGCAAAATCTCTTGCGAGTTTAGCAATATCTTGTTGCATTTCGCTAAGTTTAAAATCCATAATGTAATTCCTCCTAATACTCTGTATATTTTATATATGTAATCGCGACAAGAACATACTTTACAATATGCCAAGCATATTCTCCTGCGTATTACCCAATCATATCCCCGGCAGAACGATTATCTTTAAAGAATTTCCGAAAATGCTTGGATACGAGTACGTACTTGTTCCAACGAAGGAGATTCTAAATCAACATCCACCGTGGTATAACGTACACCTGCATCTTCAAATTGCGTCTTATAAATCGGATAATCAAATTCTTCGGGATCGCAGAAACGGAACATGCATACAACAACCGCATCAGCATCGTACTTTTTTGTCATATCAATAAGCATTTGACCACGAGGTTTATCTTCATTTAATGCCAAGGGGCAACCATCAAAGTCTTGCCATTGCTGTGCTAACTGTTCCAACGGATCAATGCCTTCTGGAACATCTGTACGGAATTGACGTGATTCTTGTGCCAAATCATCTGCTACTACGGCAATATTAAAATCTTCAAAAATATCTAAAAATTCATCAGGTTCTGCCATGATACCAGAAATAACCACTTTTTTCCCATTCCATGGTTCTACTTTTTCCTGCTTTACCGTATCAATAAGTTCACGAACCCATTGTGTATGTACCGCTTTATCCATAAACCAGCGAGCCTTAATAATATCATGCCGTTTTACGGGAGTGAAAATCTGTGGATATTCAGCCGCAACATCACAAAATTCACGCATAATCCGTCGGTTTTCATTATACACCTTTATCGCTTTTTGAATAGCCATATCAGTAATTTCAACATGCAAATATTTTTCTAATTCCGTTTTTACATGATCAAATTCTGCACGCAAAAAATCAACAGCCGCTCTAATTTTACGATTTTGAGGATGCGTAAATACGACTACCGGTGCTTTACCATGCCATTTTTGACTCATGCAACGTAAGGTATCACAAGGAACAGAAAAAATAACTGCGTCTAAACAATCATACGTGCCGTTTAATTGCAATTCCATATCGGCTTGCATTAACGAACAGGCAAACGGCGGCAAGTAGGTTCGAGCGGCCGCAATTTTAGGTTTTTGTGCCCCAAACAGACCTACAGGAAGATACCCAGCAGCATATACAATTTCTTCTGGTGCATAGTAAGGCATCATCCCTACTAATCCTTTTCCCGTTTCCTTTTTATATTTTAAAACAGTCTGTTGCGGGTGATTGGATACTTCTTGAAATTTGTTAATAAGTTCGTCAATCTTGCTCATTATTGATTTCCTCCTTCACATGCCTTCTGTTCATCCATTGTTTCACAAAGTGCTTCTACACGAGTATCAAATTGTGCTTCTGAGAAGTTCCGCGGATCCGTTTGGTCGCCATCAAAAATAACATAAGGAATTCCCAAATTCTTTTGAACGCGCTGTCCACCTTCATTATTCAATAAACTCATGTTTTTGCACGAGCGATTTTGATGCAGAAGTAAGCCATCACACAACCCATCGCGGCATACCTGTTCCAACACATTACCACGTTGTTCCAAACAACAATTAATATACGTACGCGAATATGCTTCTGCCATTGATTCTAAGTTGCCCGGTTCATAAGATACATCCCACATACCGGGATATGCCGAACCAGTCATTAACGAGCCATGTCCTTTTAATTCTTTAAACGTATGACCTAAAGCAATCCAGACAGCAATACCTTCCCAGGTAAAACGAGTCTTTTCATTTTCACCAAAAGCCCATTTCTGATTTTTTACTTTTTCTTCCAATTCAGCAACAAATTTATTAAATGTGATTTCAGCATAATCCAACGAACGTGCTGCTACGACTAATCCCATGAAGTTAAAGAGATCGAAGCCATTAAGTGGCGAGGGTTTATAGCTGAAAAACTTAGAAATTTTATTCCAAGCAGCGATAGAACGTTGTGTTTGTTCTTGTACCTTAAAGAAGTTATCATAATCAAAAGGACGACCGCAAATTTCTTCCAATTTACGAATTGCTTCTTTAAATTCGCCTACAATATACCGTTTTGCATGTTTCGTAATAGGATATTCATGGTTAAACGGTACATCAATATTAATCAAAGGAACATTTAATTCTTTAGCCAAATTTTCATACCATTTCAACAAGGTATTACAGATGTTATTACAGGTAATAACCAAGTCTGGCAATGGTACACGACCAGCCGGAGATGCTTCCAATGTAGGCGGTGTAACTCCCGTTTCTTCCTGCTGTTTCATTAACTCTGTGTATCCCATGTTAACACGGCAATATGAACAGATATCTTGATCATACCCCTTGTTTTCTGCTACTTCCAATAAATCTGGCGAACCATGCCGGGCACCAATCCCAGCAGCATGTGTTTCAGGATATATCAAGGCAATACCCATTGCTGTACAGAATTCCGGTGGTGCAACTGAAGCAGACCAACATACTAGACGACCTTCTTTTTTTGCCTGTCTTGCATCTTCATCAAGTTTCGCCTGAAAATAACCTAATGCCTCCTTAGAGCTCATGCTTGCCACGTCAAGATTTTTTTCTTCACTCATGATGATTCTCTCCTTTGTAACTTATTTTTTTATTTTTTCATATGCAATTAGTGCTGCCCCCAAGGCTCCAACCACTTGTGGGTGATTAGCCACCTGCACTTTTACTCCCAGTTCCTTAGCAATTGCATCAACTACTCCCGGGTCTCTTGCTCCACCACCGGTCATCGTAAGCGTTCCATCTACCCCAACACGACGAACCAAAGCGCTGGCCTTACTTGCTATCGACTTATGAACACCTGCTACTATATCTTCCTTTGCTATATTTTTAGATAACAAAGAAATTACTTCTGATTCTGCAAACACTGTACATGTACTACTTACAGGTGCAGGGTTCTTCGATTTAAAATACCATTTTCCCATGTCTGAAATTGGTATTTCCAAAACTTTCGACATTACATCTAAAAAGCGACCTGTCCCAGCAGCACACTTATCATTCATAGCAAACTGCATAACCATACCTTTATTGTTTAACTTGATCGCCTTAACATCTTGTCCCCCAATATCCAAGATGGTTGTCGTTCCGGGACACTCAAATAATGCTCCCTTGGCATGACAGGTAATTTCACTGATTTCGCCTTTTGCATATTCCACATTAAACCTGCCATATCCAGTTGCGATGATATTAGACATATCATCAAGTGTTAAGTTCGTACCTTTAAAAACCTCTTCAAGCACCCGTTTTGGGCCACTTGAGCCCGTGCCGATTTCAATAACGGCATGGGCTAAGATGGTCTTACCGTCTTCTAAAATGACGGCTTTAGAGGAAGACGAACCTACGTCAATTCCTAACGTATACATCGATTCCTCATCCTTTCTCTCATACTGCCCTTTTCTTATAAATCAGGAAAGGGGTTAGGATTATTGCGATTAATGGGTGCTGTCGTTTGAACATATTCAACCAAGATTCCCGCATCTGTACTTGGACGACGGAAGTTCACAATAATATCATCCGTTCCTTGTACGGCTTTCTTTTCTAACATGCATCCATCTGATTCTTTTTCCATCGTTTGACGAACGGCTTCTACATCATCTACTTCAAATGCGATATGAGCGATGCCGCCACGTCCACCATTAAAGTTCTTCAATACCCCTTCGCGCGGAATAATAAATTCAATAGGACTGCTGTATTCGCCTTTTTTCGTGAAAATTAGATCGGCATGATATGCTTCTACAAAACCAGCATAATCCACTTCCAAACCATTCGTCTTCATGAAATCATGAGCTGCTTCCATCGTAGGCAACACAATGCCGACATGGTGTAACCGCATCGGATGCCAAGATGATTTCAGCTGACCTTTTTCAGGTCCCATCGCTTTGATAAAGGGATTTTGGTCATGCCCCACAATCGGAGCCATCGTTTCAACATATTCTACCAAAATCCCATGGTTGGTCTTAGGCCGACGGAAATTAACAATAATATCATCCGTTCCCTGTACCGCTTTCTTTTCCAACATACAACCAGGGCATTCTTCTTCCATTTCTTTACGAACAGCTTCTACGTCATCTACTTCAAACGCAATGTGAGCAATTCCACCGCGACCACCATTAAATTCAGTAAGTACACCGGAAGTTGGAATAATCATTTCAATAGGACTACTGTATTCACCTTTTTTCGTGAAGATTAAATTTGCATGATACGCTTGCACATATCCTGCATAATCAATTTCAAGCCCATTATTTTGCATAAACTCATGTGCTTTTTCCAACGACGGAAGAACAATACCAACATGATGAAGTCTCATCGGTTTCATTACAATCACTCCTTTAAATGTTATTAGTTATAAGTAAGTTAAATAAATTTATTTTTTTAAGCCCATAATACCTTCATTGAATATACGAGCATCCATAGTTGTATAGTCTTCAATAATTGGTTTGAAGTCCATGTGAGCCAGGATGTCTTTTTCAATGTCAATACCTGGTGCTACTTCCATCAATTTTAATCCTTTAGCAGTTAATTTAAACACACAACGTTCTGTCAAATACCATACATTTTTTCCCATTTCAGCGGCATAGGCACCATTAAATGTAACCTGATCAACTGCTTTAATAAACTTCTTCGATTTACCTTCTTGTAAAATTTTCAATTTACCATTTTCTACAGCAACTTTTAATCCCCCATTGGTAAAGGTACCGCAGAAATATACATTCGGTGTTTTCTGAGAAATATGAACAAATCCACCGCAACCAGCAATACGTGGGCCAAACCGACTAACATTAATATCCCCACTTTCACTGCATTGTGCCAATCCCAAAAAGGCAATATCCAAACCGCCACCATCGTAGAAGTCAAACTGATAATCTTGTGCGACAAACGCTTCTGGATTCCGTGTTGCCCCAAATTGAGGTCCCCCTTGAGGAACGCCGCCAAGGGCACCATTTTCTACGGTCAACGTAAACCGATCGGAAATGCCTTCTTCACCCGCAACAGTTGCCACATATTCCGGAGCCCCTACACCCAAATTAACAATAGCATCATCCTTCAATGCTAAAGCACCACGACGTCCAATAATCTTCTTGGCATCTAACGGAATCATATTGCCACCAGCACTGGTCGTTACACGAGCAGCACCACTTAAGGATGGATCATATTCGCAGCCAAAAGCTTGTTCATGGTCAGACGCATCCGCTTCAACAACATAATCAACATAAATTCCCGGAATCGTAACCATCCGTGCATCCAAAGAACCATGTTTAACGATTTTACGAACCTGAACAATAACAATCCCGCCACAATTATGAACCGCTTGTGCTACGGTCAAATTTTCTAATGGAGCAACTTCTTCGTGCGTCGTAATATTTCCCGCTTCATCGGCATACGTACCACGTAAGAAAGCAACATGAATAGGGAACGTTGGATAAAATAATTGTTCTTTCCCATCGATATTGATCAATTTCACCAAATCTTCTGTCGTTTTTTCATTAACACGACCGCCGCCATTCCGAGGGTCTAAGAACGTATGTAAGCCTACATCCGTGAAAACACCAATTTTTTTGCCCGCAATAGCCCGGAACATATGGCACATCGTCCCCTGTGAATAATTGTATGCTTCAATCTTATTTTCCGTTGCTAATTTAGCCAACGCGGGAACAGTTTGATAATGTCCAATAATTAACCGTTTTAACAATCCTTCATGTGCTAAATGTTCACCTGCTACACCTTTACGCGTTCCTTGCGATGCTGAGTATAAATAAGTTAAGTTCTTAGGCGAACCCGTTTCCAAAAAACGTTTTTCTAATGCTTTAGTCAATGCTTCCGGATGTGAACAGCCCACAAATCCCATACTCGTAAGCGTGTCATTGTCTTTTACCAAAGCAGCTGCTTCAGCTGGTGTGATAATTTTCACTTGTTTCATTGTCATATCCATCCTTTCAATTTTTGTAAAAACAAAACATATCCTCCGCGTTTTGTTTTTTTCCCTTTTGGTTTTATCTTGCACTTCAATTTCAGTAATACCCCAATTAGCAATCAGCAGTTATTGTTTTTCCGTCTACTCAATTACTATCATGAATGTTATCACCTAAAATCTATAACGTCAAGGAATATTACCCTTGCAATTACCGTCTTCACCGTAGACGTTGTATTCTTTTTGGTAATTCATACGTGTTTTGTTTAATTCTGTTCAAGAATAATTGAACATTTTTTTTCTTGTCATAGATTAAACACTAGTAATTAAGCCCGTTTGTTTCTATACTCAAAAGGTATATTTTTATTATAAATGGACAAAATTTCACATGAATTATTTACTTCCTTTTTTTGCATTTTTGTGTTTTTATTCTATCTTTGTTTTATAATTATGCTTGTTTTTCCCTAAAATAAGCTTTTTATTTAACACTAACATGAATTTTATTACACTTTTTTATTTTTTCTTATATCGATATTGCATGCTTTATTCTTATCTATGCCGTTAGACCATACATCTATTGTGCGGTATACGTTGTGCGGTATACTAAGAAATAATTAAATTGTTATTAATTAGCTAAATTAGTTACTCTAATAGAGGAGTTTTTTATGATACCTTATTTTCCTTTGACAGGGACAAAAGCAAAGCCTCGCATTTGTATCGCTACTACAGCAATCTCCCTCACAGACTTACAACACCAATGCAAAAGCGTGTTACCCGAAACAGAGGCACTCCTTGAATTACGCTACGATTTTTTCTCTCATGCCGCCTCAGCATCTCATCTATTGCAAACCTTACATATCGTCCATAACGAATTACCACATACCCCCATCTTATTTACTTTACGCACACAAACTGACGGCGGTGCGTATCCGCAATCCCCTACGGCCTATGCCCAGCTAATAAAAGTAGCTATCCACTCTGGCCTTATCAACTATATTGACATTGAATATAATCAGCCCCAATCCATCCGCAATGTACTCATCACTGAAGCCCAGAAAAAGCATGTTCCGATCCTCATGAGTCTACACGCTATGCAACAAACACCTTCACTTGAAACACTGCTCACATACTTTGCTGCGATGAAAAAACACGGTGCAGCCATCGCCAAAATTGCCTGTATGCCCCATACTCCAGCAGATGTACTCACCATGTTATATGCCGTTAAGCAAATAAAAGAAATATATCCCCATTATCCCATCATTGGTATATCCATGGGAAAATTAGGTCGTATTACACGCTTATACGGAAGTGCCATCACATTCACCACGGTATCTTCCGCTCGTACTGCTCCTGGCCAATTTTCCCTACCGACTTTGAAAGCACGTTTATCTGCCTTATATAAAATATAATGAATTTATAATAATTCCGTTACTGACGAAAAGATAAATTTATAGTAAAATAAAGCTACTACACAAACAAACATACTCTAAAATTGAAAAAAAATAATAAGCATACTATAATGATAAAAAATATGCTTATTATTTGAGAAATACCCACATATTAAAGGAGAATACAGAATGATAGCAACAAAAAAAGAACGCACTACCGCTGACTTATTAGTCGAATGTCTTGAAGAAGAAGGAGTCCATTATATTTTCGGCATTCCTGGTGAAGAAAATCTGGCTGTAATGGAAGCCTTATCCCGTTCTAAAATCGAATTTATTACGGTTCGTCATGAACAAGGTGCCGCTTTTATGGCTGATATATACGGTCGTTTAACGGGAAAAGCCGGTGTTTGTATGGCTACACTAGGACCTGGTGCAACCAATTTAATCACGGGTGTCGCAGACGCTGATTGTGATGGTGCCCCCTTAGTCGCTATTTCAGGGCAAGTCGGTACAGATAAAATGCATATTACGGCACACCAATATTTAGATTTACGTGCCATGTTTGAACCGATTACGCGCCGAGCTTACACGGTTGTCCGCCCCGATACAATGGCAGAAATTACCCGTCTAGCCTTTAAATACGCCGAACGAGAAAAACCCGGTGCTACTTTCATTGACTTGCCGGTAAATATCAGTCAAATGCCTGTAAGCGATAAAGATCATCCTTTAAAACACAAAACGATTTTATCCGAAAAAGCCCTGGATGAACAAATCAAAGCCGCTGCCGATGCTATTTCATATGCGAAAAGTCCTGTTATTTTAGCTGGTAGTGGCGTTATTCGCAGTCATGCCTCAAAAGCATTGACAACCTTTGCTGAAACGTTAAAAATTCCTGTCATCAATACCATGATGGCCAAGGGTGCAATTCCTTTTGACAACCCCTATTCTTTGTGGACAACAGGCATTCCCATGAACGACTATCAGACCAAAGTACTAGAAAAAGCAAGTCTGGTCATCTCTATCGGCTACGATATTATTGAATATTCTCCGGCAAAATGGCATTCTACAAACGCCGATATCATTCACATTGATACAATGCCTGCCGATATCAATAAAAATTACCAACCCAAAATTGAAGTCGTTGGTGATATTCCCGATGCATTAGCACGAATTATGAGCCAATCAGCACGTCTACAAGAACCTACCTATGCCTTAAAAATACGACAACGGATGATTGAAGAGCACAATAGTTACGCCGACGATAAAGCATTTCCTGTAAAACCGCAAAAAGCTTTAATTGACTGCCGCAAGGTCATGGATCCGGGTGATATCGTAATTTCAGACGTAGGTGCTAATAAAGTATGGATTGCACGTCATTATAACTGCTATATGCCTAATTCTTGTATTATTTCAAATGGTTTTGCTACCATGGGCATTGCTGTTCCCGGGGCGATTGCAGCAAAACTCGTATACCCAAATAAAAAAGTACTCGCCATCACTGGTGATGCCGGCTTTATGATGAATTGCCAAGAATTTGAAACAGCCCATCGCTTAGGTACCAACTTCGTGACCCTCATCTTTAACGATTGTAGCTACGGCTTAATAAAATGGAAACAAGACATGAAGTATGGACATCATCATTATGTTGATTTTACAAATCCTGATTTTGTAACATTTGCCAAAAGCGTAGGGGCAATTGGCTATCGCATTAATTCAACGGAAGAATTACTACCAACATTAGAAAAAGCCTTTAAACAAACAAAACCCGTCATCATTGATTGCCCTATTGATTATCGCGAAAATTTAAAATTGACGGAGCATCTAAAAGAATTAATGAAGACCTTAGAATAAAAAAAAGCGAGACATCGTCTCGTCTTTTTTTATTTTCTTTCTCTAGAATAGTAGAAA
>NZ_AFUG01000006.1:0-34819 GCF_000221545.1 Megasphaera sp. UPII 135-E | reverse complement strand
AGTCGACGTCTCTGGCAACAGAAAGCTTTTTTTATTTTATTAGTATATATTGAAGAGATTTATTTGACCCACATAGTAGGAATATATATAATAAAGGATATGATGTTCGTATAGATGTAAGCTAATAAAATGGTGGCTAACGATATAAGAAAGGCGGAGTAAAGCATGTCTGAAGAAAACAATCGGTTAACTTCATTTTATCAAGAACCGATACGCGATAGGGATTTTACACCAGAAGAGGTAGCGGTTGAAGCAACACGATGTCTTCACTGTAAAGTACCATTATGCCGGCGTGGTTGCCCTATTGGCAATGATATTCCTAAATTTATTCAGGCATTAGCTAGTGGAGATATTCCGCAAGCGATAGGGTATATTTATAATCATAGTGATTTACCAGCTATTTGTGGGCGTGTGTGTCCGCGTGAAAATCAATGTGAAGGCTCATGTGTGTGGAGTCGGAAGGGAAAACCAATTGAAATTGGTAAATTAGAACGGTTTATTGCTGATCGAGCATTTGAAATGGGTGTTACTCCTTTCCATGTTAGTAAGGGAAGTGCTGGTAAAGTTGCTATTTTAGGCAGTGGTCCCTCAGGCTTAGCTGTAGCACGTAATTTATTGCTTCTTGATTATGAGGTGATTATTTTTGAGGCAAAAGACTGTCCGGGGGGGATGTTGACTTATGGCATTCCTACTTTTCGGTTACATAAAGATGTGGTACAACGAGAAGCGGATGCGTTAACTCGTATGGGCGCTCATTGGCAATACGGCATTAAGATAGGGGTAGATAAATCGTTGCAATCCTTATGGGACGATGGGTTTGAAGCCGTGTTTATTGGCTTTGGTACTGCTGATGAGTGGAATTTAGGTATTACGAATGAACAATGCCAAGGAGTACTTGGTGCGGCGGCTTTTTTAAAACAAGTGGAAGATGTACAACTAGGAAAAGTTCCATTATCGTCAGTGCCTGTATATAAAGGGGATCGAGTGGCTGTTATTGGTGCCGGTAATGTTGCTATTGATGCGGCTCGTACAGCGATTCGCTTGGGGGCAGACGTTACGATTGTATATCGACGAGCAGAGAAAAACATGAAATGTTTACCTTCTGAGTATGAAGAAGCGAAATTAGATGGTGTACAATTTACTTTTTATGCAGCACCTAAAGCGGTTATTGGAACTGATAAAGTAACGGGATTACAATATGAGAAACAGCAGATCTTAGAAGATGCGACAATGGTGCCAACAGGAGATATGGTAACCATTGAAGTTGATAAAATTATTGGTGCTATTGGCAATAAACCTGAATTGGACGTAATACGTTCATTTTCTTTAGCTATTAACCCAGATGGATATATTGTTACTAGTAAGAAACCGTACGGGATGACTAGTTGCGAAGGAGTGTTTGCCGCGGGTGACATTGTACATAAACCGGCAACGGTAGTATTAGCTATGCGAGAAGGACGAAAAGTAGCGCGTGGCATAGATGCGTATATTCGGGAAAAAAATAAAAAATAGGAGGGGCAAATGGCGACCGTATTAGACTCAATAAAAGAAGCAAATACAGAATTTTTAAAAGTGATGAGATCACAAGGGGGACTTCCTCAAATTGATAAACAACCATCTAAACATGTGGCAATTATTTCTTGTATGGATACGCGTTTGTTATATATATTAGAACCTGCATTGGGGCTTATGCGAGGTTCGGCAGTGATGATTAAAATTGCGGGCAGCCGGATTACGGAATCTTTTGATAGTGCTATCGGTAGCTTATTAGTCGCTGTATATGAATTAGGTGTAACAGAAATCATTGTCATTACGCATGAAGATTGTGGGATGGCACATACCACGGCTTCTTCGTTATGTGAAAAAATGAAACAAGCGGGAGTTGCACAACAAGACATTGATGCGATAAAACCGCAGTTAGAAGTATGGACGTTGCCTGAGTCAGATGCTACGGTAGCACTTAACGATATAGTTGAACGATTGAAACAGAATCCTTATTTACCCAAGACACTTACCATTCATGGATGTACGATGAATCCGAATAATGGTAAAATCCATTTTCTTGAAAATAAATAATAAAAGGAGATTATCATGTCAATTATAGAGGAACGTATGGCTGAACATAAGGCCGTATTAGAGGGAACCTTTTCTGTCATACCACAAATTGAACAAGCGAGTAAGATTATGTGCGATGCCGTTTCGCAAAGAAAAAAAATTGTCTTTTTTGGTAACGGCGGAAGTGCGGCGGATGCACAACATTTAGCTGCAGAACTTATGGGGCGTTTTCAGAAAGAACGAGAACCGTATCCAGCATTAGCATTGACGGTAGATACGTCGGTATTAACCGCCATTGGTAATGATTATGGATATGATGTGGTATTTGCTCGACAAGTACGTGGTATTGGTAATAAAGGAGATGTAGCGATTGGGCTATCTACTTCGGGATCGAGTAAAAATGTGGTGTCTGCATTAGCTGTAGCAAAGAAAATGGGCATGAAAGTGATTGGGTTTACTGGCGAAAACAGTGGTAAGATGGCTCCTTTTTGTGATGTATGCATCAGCGTACCAGCTACTGTTACGGCACGTATACAAGAAATGCATATTATGATTGGTCATATTTTATGTGAAATAGTAGAGCAGTCGCTGATAGAAAATAATTAATGTATCGTGAAAAGGGATAACCCCCTTCTTAGAAATTTCTAAGAAGGGGGTTATTGTTTGTTAGGGTATGAAAATATAAAAGAGGATGTTAAGTATACATGTTAGGTATCTTATAAAGGTTTGGAAGTATGGCATGTACGCTCGTTAGGGGATAAGAAGCCCATTCATGGAACCGATATGAAAGTGGCGAATGTGGTTGCTGCGGGCATACAGGCTAAGGTGGGCAAGGAAGATAAAAGAGAGAATAAATATCAAAATACTTGTCAAGTATACATGTTGGGTGTATTATAAAATGGGGTAGTTATGTAGCAGTACATATTGAATTTGCCATTGTCGCGGAGGGGCTCGTTGCGGGTATTTCGCAAGGAGTGCGGCAATTCGTTTATATAGGAAGACAAGAGAGGAGTATATAGGATGAACGAGAAACGAATGCGTATATCTCGTACCGCCGCCTTATCCGGAGCCATCTTTGCATGGTTGACAATTTCGGGAGGGGCAGTCGGCGCCACGGCAGCCGTGACGACCGGGAATGTCCATGTGCGGGCAAATGCGGTACAAGAAAATGCTAAGAACGATTCACAAAGTATCAGTGTCATTACAAAAGCGGATATCAATGAAGTTCGCGCTAAATCGGCGGAAGATGTGGTATTCCGACAAACCGGGGTGCTGCGAACGGTAGATGCCATGGGGAATGTGGGCGTATCCATTCGCGGCGCGGAACCGCGGCATACGTTGATCGTCGTGGACGGACAACCGGTAATGGGATATTTATCAAAATACAGAGGCGCTGGGGATGCGTTGCTGCGTATGGGCGCGGAAAATATTGATCATATGGAAATCGTACGCGGCGCTTCGTCGGCAAAATATGGCGCCGATGCCATCGGCGGCGTGATTGATGTCCATACGAAACAGCCGTCGTCCAAGGCGGGTGCGGAATTGGGCATGGAATTTCGCTATCGCAATGATTTTCGCGGCACCTCTTTGCCGATGAATTACTATTTTCGCGGGGATACGGGTCGGGTCGGCAAACTGAAGGTGGCCGTTACCGCATCCAAACGGGATATCGACCCGGTAAACGCCGGAGGAAGAGAATATAAAAAAGGCATCAATTGGTTTGAAGATTTCCGGCCATCGCTGCGCTATTATGGAGAAATGAAAAATGTAAGTTTTCAGGGAAAATATGATTTTAATAAAAATCACAAACTGTCCTTTCAGATTACGACCGATTTAGAAGATGTAGAAAGAAGAAATAAATCAGCCAATCCTGAGGATATACTGGGGTCCTTCTTTGAACCGATGCAGATATTTAAGCGGAAAATAAAAAGAGACCGGTACCGGATGGACTATACCGGACAAAGTGGAAAGACGGACTGGAAAATCAGCCTCTCCTATGGCAAGTCGAAGGAAGATGACATCACATTGCTGACCTACTATGGCAATGGTCATGATGAATATTCCGGTGCGAATGATTTAGGAGGCGTGGACTGGGTCAGACACAACCGCTGGACCGTGGATACTCTTTTCAATACCGCTGTGAATGACAGCCATTTTTTGACCTATGGTGCCGGATACAGCAGGGAAAAGGGCGAAGGCTCGCGCATGAAAAGAGCACCCCATACCCGTTTACAAAAAATTGATCCATGGGATTATGATAAATCGCTTTGGGTCGTGGATAATACAGCCAGCAAAGATGATAAACCTCATTCTCATGTACATGCGTTCATTTTGAAAGAAACAAAAGATGGATTTATCTGGGACAAGAATAAAGAATATTATGGATCCGATTCCTTAAAAGAATTGCCACCAATGACATATGAAGAATATAAAAATGCAGAAAATATCTATGAAGAATATAATTCATATTGCCAATATGATTTTAAAACGAAGACTGTGAAGTATACCGGACCTAAAGAATTGGAAGAAAAGCGGAATGCCATTCTGGCAAAAAATGATGCATTTAAAAAAATTTTAAAGGAACAGAATCCAACGAAAATCGGGGATGGTGACAATCAAATTTCAGAGGATTATGCAGTAGACGGATACTTTAATGGGTCATCGGGACTGACTTATAATGGAAAGATGTTTGGTGAAATATTTAAAGAAAGAGAAAATGTCCTTACCCTTGGAGAAGCATCTATCCGTAAAAAGTATGTTTTTCTTTCCGATTCCTGGCAGATAACGAATAAATTCCGTCTGACACCTGTCTTAAGAATAGATAACAGCAGCCTTTTTGGCAGTCACATCACGGCGAATCTGGGAGGCGTTTACGAAATCCGGTCAAAACGCCGTCTGAAAATGAATGTTGGCACCGGCTATGCGGAACCAGGACTGGATGAGTTGTACTACAGCTGGCAGATGTTTGGCGGCTCCGGTATGGAGTATCCCGGCTGGTACTGGATTGGCAATCCCGGTTTGAAGCCGGAAAAATCTTTTAATGTCGATGTATCACTGGAAGGGGAAAATAAAAATACCTATGTCCGTATCGGAGTTTTCCATAACCGGATTACTGATTATCTGACTCCTTACTTTACAGGACAGTATATTGATTTCAATTTTCATAATGATACAGTCCCTGTATCTATCGACCGCATCTATTCATTCCGGAATGTTGGACGGGCAGAAATCACCGGACTGGAAGCAGAAGTACAGCATAAATGGAATCAGTACTGGGGTACAAATTTGGGGTATACTTGGCTTCATGCGGTAAACAAGACGGACAAAGATTTGCCTTCCCGTCTGCTTGACAGACCGGTGCATAAGATTGATTTCAGCCTGAATTATAAAAATGATAAGAGCGGCTTCCGGGCTTCTTTATGGACCGATTACTATATCCGGATGCTGGACAGCAATTCCGGGAATGTACAGGGGGGGTACCAAAAAAATGCTGATGGAATTTACATCAAGAAGAAAGCGGAATATAAAGAAAAGACGTTCGGCATCTGGAATATCCTTCTGGAGCAGAAATTAAATAAAAATACTTCGGTATATCTGGGCGTGGATAATATATTCAACCACAGGGACGATGACCGTGCTTATCAGGAACGGTCGTACCGTGTGGGAATGAATATGAAATTAAATGGTCTTGAAAATCTTTTCGACGGTAGCAGATTCTCTTTGGGAACCTGGTTGGGAGATCCGTACTGGTTCCTCTCTCGCTATGAAAGTGGAGCAGACAAAAAGGGCGCCATTAAACTCACTGGCGATTACCGGATCCGGGACAATATATACAGTGGTGAAAATAAGGCGGGCATGCGGTATACAAAAGAAACATCAGCAACAGAAGGAGCCGCCATAAATAATGCAGATCGTCCGGGACATGGGTTTGAGCAGCGCCTGCGCTTGGGGTTGGCTGCTAAATGGAGCGACACCCTGAGCATGAACGTATTAGGAAGTACGGGAAAGATAGATGGTCAGTACAATGTAGCTCCTGAAAAAGGGCTGAACCATGTAAGATTGGAAAATATGGAAATTAATGCCAAAACCAATAAGTGGGACTTCACTCTTGGTAGACTGCATGAAAAATTGGGCATTACCGGGTATTGGTTTGATAAAGAATATGATGGCGTACGGTTGGTGTATACGGATAAAAAATATGGTTGGCAGATCCGGATTGGATATGGTGACTTTAGTCATACGACAGGGGTGACGGACAGCGCTTATAACCATAAAGAAAAAAAAGTGATTCACCGGGCTCCGACGACAAACGAACTGTTTGGTATTTATGATGGATTTAGTGATAGAAAATCCGGACTTATTTATCCAATGACTTATGAGCCGGAAGGGAAATATAATTATCGTGAGAAATTTAATCATGCCGGTGAAGTGAAAAATGAAAAAGGGGAATGGGTCCGGGATCCCAATCTGAGTGATGTGGAAATTGCCCGGAAAAAACTAAGTGTGGCCCGGGAATTATTAGGAATTCTGAAAAAGATTGACTATCCCGATGCAGAGGCAAGAAAACAGAAAATGGAAAGTGCAGGACTTCCTTACCGGTCTGCTTATGATCAAATGATGTATAATATGAGTCATGGGAGTTTCGGTAAAGAATGGCCTTATCGACCTTTTGCTTATGCGGATGCCCAGGTACGGCTTCCTGACGGGACGATTGAAGATTGGTATTCCTTCACTTCCCAAAGAAACGAGAAAAGAAAAGTCGGAGATGAATGGACGAAGAGAAGGTATGGAGAGGCCGTGGTACAGGACCCGATGCCTAAGACTTCATGGGGAGCGGATTGGTCAGGTTTCAGGCAAGTCATTAAAGTACCGGAAAGACATTTCAGTATCGAAGAGCAGATGAAAGAAAAGAATATCCGGATTATGATGGAAGATATCTATGATGGTATCGTTGATTATTATAAAAATGTAAAAAAGACGAAATTTGAATTTATCAATGCAAGAACGGGAGAAGTGCTGACGAAGGAAGAGCAGATGGATAAATTCTTTGCCGCTTACGTGGGAAACCATGCGTATGCTATGGACGATAAAACACCGGGGTATGCTGAGCGGAACGGAGCCGGTGCAGTTTCTAAATTGTTTTCAAACCTGCTTCATGATGGCAGCTATGGTCCTATGGAGGGGGCTCCTGTGCCACTGCCGGGAGGACCCAAGTCCATCATTCAAGAAGGATACTTGCTGGTAAAAGATCAAATCCCTGCTATCAAAAGAGCGGGGGTTGTACAAATTAAGAAACAGATCACGCCGACAGTAGGGTTGGAAGTATGGCATGTACGTTCAGTAGGTGATACGAAGACCGTGCAGGGAACCGATATGAATGGCGTGAATGTATTGGCCTTAGGTATACAGACGAAGTTAGGAAATCATGCCGCTTTTTCGGCTGAGTATGGTATGAATTTCTCTTCGTTGGGTAAATATTTCCACGGCGGTCATATGTACGGTGTGCCTACCGACACGGGAACGGCTCCCGCTTTCGGCGTAGTACGGCTGGATATAGGCCGGGCGGATACGGAACGCCGGGGAAGTTGGCAGGCTTATCTTGATTATAAGGCGTTTGCTCATGGTGCTTTCTTTGGTGGCACGGGAGCAGATGTACCCGATCGGTATTTGGACGGTATTCGTTCGTTTACGTTTGGTTTTAGCTATGTACCTAAGAAAAAGATGTTGTTGCAAGGGTTCTATACGTTTGGCGCCAAAGGGTTGCAAAAACGGGATACGCTGTATACGCCGGAAAATTTCTCTTTAGGAGATTATGTGCGATTATCTGTAACCTATCGATTGTAGATGAATATGGTGTGCAGGTTTCTTAGGTATTAGGTGTATATTGATTTTGTGTTTGTAATAAAAAGAATGCTGACCCATATGGGTTAGCATTCTTTTTATTATATATAACAAATAGTTAAGATAAGGTATGAAGGCGCTTTATTAAGGGCAATTTTTTTATATGTTGTAGGGTAAAAGTTGCGATGATACCGAGGAGAATGCCGGTACCAGCACCGGCAAGTGATAAAACGGGTAAATAGAGAAAAATATGAATGTTTTCTACGATACAAGCTGCTACAATGACTTGACCCACGTTATGAAATATTCCTCCAGCTGCACTAATACCGAATAGTGAAAAAAGGCGAGTTTTTTGTAAGAGTAGCATACTGAGAAGACTACATACGCCACCGGCAATACTATATAATAAGGTATTTATTCCACCCGCAAAAGCTGCGGATAAAATAATTCGTAATAGGACGATAAAAAAGACATCTTTTTTTCGAGGTAAGGAATATAAAGCGATGATTGTAATTAAGTTGGCTAAGCCTAATTTTGCACCAGGTGCGATAAAGGGGATAGGGATAAAGCCTTCAATGATGTATAAAACTAATGATTGTGCGACAAATATTCCTAGTAAAATAATGCGAAAGGTATTGTTCATGGATAATCACCTCTAATGTGCAGGAATAATATCGGGAGTGGTGGTTTGATCTGATTTGATTTCAATTAATACCCGATGAGGTAAGCAAACAGTGGTTGAACCTACTTGAGAAATAAATCCTTGATGGACACATAATTTATCAGGGCAATTAGCATTGGTAATGCCGATTGATTCATTTTTTACGACAACCGTATTATAGCCTTTGGATGTATGGATAGTAAATAGAAAGGTTCCTTTATGACCCGTTAGGGGAATGGTTTTATAAATGGCTCCATCTACATGGATGACCGCATGCGTGCGTACAGGATGGGTCGTTTTTTGTAATACGAATATTCCTTCCGGAATGAGTGATAACAAAAGTAAGGTAATAATTAGAATAACATCCCATTTTTTTGGCATAACAAACTCCTTTTAGTAGGTAGATACAGCGTATAGGTGTACTTTTAAATAAGATATATAATCAATAATAGCATTATATGTTTTTATTATACTTGATTCCATTTTGGAAAATCTACCCTTATTAGGAAGGGAGAAGAAAAAATAAGCATGTAAACAAAGGTATTATATGTAAAATATTTTTAATATAGAGAAATAAAACTTATTTTATTTAGCGTGATTGACTGAATTAGAGGGAATATTTTTTTTGCAAGATACCATGTATTGACAATGATTTACATTATTGGTATATTATCTTTAGGTCATGAGAGGAGAGAAAGTATATGGAATTAGATAATTTCTTCATTTCTTATTGTTCTGCGACCTTAGCAGGATTAAAAATGGGTACTTTATTGTGTCTCCCCTGTTGTCCTAAAGAAAAGGATTATACCGCTATCATTGAGCAGTATAATCTAAAATTCAATGAAAAACAACTTCATTTTAAGATTTTGTTTGGTTGTCCACAACGCACGTTGTTATATGTATATAGACCATGTATGGTACAGCAGCATTTGCAAGAAAACGCAGTTCAATGTTTTTTGCAAGCTTATGGGTATACTCCAGGTATTCCCTTAGCAGATATGTTGGAGCATTTGTCAGAACGGTTTGCTGTAGGTGATTGTTTTCCTCATGAATTAGGCTTGTTTCTAGGCTATCCTTTAGATGATGTTTGTGGTTTTATTCAACACAGAGGTTGTCATGCTAAATTATGTGGAGAATGGAAAGTTTATGGTGATACGGAAAAGGCAATGCAACTGTTCCGTAAGTTTGAATGTTGTCGTCGAACCTATAGTAGGCAGCTTGCTGTGGGGACATCATTAGAATCGCTCATTGTAGCGTAAGGAGGAATTTTGTTATGGTAGAAATCGTATATTGGAGTGGCACTGGTAACACGGAAGCAATGGCCCAAGAAATTGAAGCAGCAGCAAAAGCAGCAGGTGCAGAAGTTGAATCAGTTTTGTTTGATGACACGGATGTTGATACCGTAGCATCTAAAGATGTTATCTTATTAGGCTGCCCTGCAATGGGAGCAGAAGAATTAGAAGAAACTGTAGTAGAACCGTTTGTTGCTGATTTATTACCCAAATTAAGCGGTAAAAAAGTAGGCTTATTTGGCTCTTATGGCTGGGGTACTGGCGAATGGATGGATGCATGGGAACAACGTGTAAAAGATGCAGGTGCTACGGTTATCGGTACAGCTATTGTTAATGAAACACCGAATAATTCAGAAGAATGCGAAGCATTGGGCAAAGCTGCTGCACAAGCATAATAAATAGCGTTGAAAATGGTTGATTCATACCTCTCTAACACATATATATATAAAAAGAAACAGTATCTTTTCGATACTGTTTCTTTTTTTTATTTCTTTTTTATAATAGTGATTCTAAGTATTCTTTTGTTTGATCTCCGATTGTGGTATGTTGTATAGACCCATCTTTTACAAATAATAACGTGGGAATTACATTCACTTCATATCGCATTGCCAAGGCGGGTTGTTCATCTACATTTACTTTTACTAGCGTAACTTCAGGATGATCCGCTATGATAGATTCTACAATGGGGAGCATGGTGGTACAATGACCACACCAGGTAGCCCAAAAGTCAACAATCACGGAGCCTTTGCTTTGTAAAACAAGTTGATCAAAATTTTCTGTTGTAGCATTTATAATGTTCATCCTATTCACTCCTTATCTATCGATCATTAACAGCTATTATGTTGTTAATGTAATTAGTATATCATAAAAGTGAACGTTTGTCTTTTTTGAATGTCATTGATTATACTTGTATAGATTGATTAAAAAGCGGGGAGAACAGCACCTTTGAACTGATTGTTGATAAATTTACGAATTGGTTCAGATTGATAAATTGAAACAATCTTTTTATAGGTTTCGTTTGTTTCATCGCCCGTATGAACGGCAAATACATTTGCATAGGGAGAATCTTTACTTTCTATGAGGAGTGAATCTTTTTGTGGATTTAATCCAGCTGGAATAGCATAGTTTGTATTAATGCAAGCAATACCTGTGTCATCGAGGGAACGAGGAATTTGTGCTGCGTCTAATTCAATAAATTTTAAATTTTTCGGATTTTTCACAACATCCCGTACAGAAGCGGATATATCATTCCCATTTTTTAAGGTAATTAAGCCTGCTTTTTGTAATAGTAATAAAGCACGTGCACCGTTTGTTGGATCATTAGGTATAGCAACTTTTGTTCCAGGAGCTATATCGGCTATCTTTTTATAAGTGTGAGAATAGACGGCCATGGGTAAAATGATGGTCTTGCCAATAGAAACAAGGGGAAGTCCTTCTTTTTTGATGACATTATTTAAATATGGTTGATGTTGCATAGAGTTCATATTAATATCTTTTTCGGCTAAAGCTTTATTCGGTTGTACATAGTCATTAAATTCTACGACTTTGATTTTAATGCCTTGCTTTGCAGCTTCTTTTACGACTTCGTCCATTACTTCTGCTTGCGGACCGGCCGTAACGCCAATACTTACTTCGTTGGTTGAGGTGGTTTGAGATCCACAACCAGCTGCTAATAAGCAAGCGGCAATTAAAATAGTAGAGGCAATTTTTTGAATAAGTTTGTTCATAAAATCAAATCCTTTCGCATAAAATGAATAACAAAAAACCGTCATACAGATGACGGTTTTTGTTATTCGTTCATCTGCCGGTATACACCGTAGGAATTAGCACCTATCCCGTTGGAAAGGGGGGTTGCTGCAGTTTCATCGGGCCAATCCCTCAACTGCTCTTGATGAAAAGACGGTATGCTTTTGTTGTTTTGTATCTTATCATAGGTTTGTGATAAGGTCAATTTATAAATTTATACAAATTAGTTACAATTTCAAGTCAACGACAGCAGAAACTCCAACGCCATCAACACGGCTGAGATTCGTTATATTAGTACTAGCTAATGGAATATAGGTATTAGCACGAGCAATTCCATTTATGCTAGCCTCTAGTTGACCTACGGCCTTTACTTTTTGTACTTGCTTTTGGGGACCAATTACTTGAACTGCACCAATATAGTTGCCCGTACCGACACTGAGGACAGGAACTACTTTGGTGGCATAATTGGTGCCAGCACCGGTTTTAATTAATACATTATTTAGGACGGTATTTATTTGTTCGCCGTAGCGATTTACCAGAACGGAAACACCGCCTAATTTTAAAAGGGAACCAAAATTAAAAGCTTGTGTAGTAGCGATACCACTACAAGTGATAACGGATAATGCAATTGCTCCAGTTATTAATTGTTTTTTCATTGGAGATCTCCTTTCTGATGAATATATAGTAATAGTATATCAAAAAAAGAGAAAAAAGTAAGTGTTATCTTTTAACTAATACGTACATGGAGATAATGGTTCCCAATAGTGATAATCCTGCAAATAGGATATATAAGAGATGTAGTGCTGCGGATAAGACAAGGGCGTTATTAGTGGTCTGTAAGGCAAAACCTGCTAATATATACGTTACGAGAGCGAGACTGAGCGATTGACCTACGGTTCTTGATAATGCTAAGGTACTAGCAGCTAGACTGTGGTGTTCATGTGATACGGCTTGCATAATCGCTTTGTTATTAGGAGCCCCAAAAAGGGCGGAGCCAGCACCTGTAAAGCAGAGAAAAATAATAATTAAAGGGATAGAGCATTGAGGAATAAAGGCGAAACCAAGTAATCCTAGTGTTGATAATATCATACCTAATGTTGATATGATAAGGCATCCGTATTTATCAGAAGCGATTCCTGCTGGCGTAGAGAAGAGGCTCATTAATAAAGGTTGAATAAGTAAAATTAGTCCAGTTGTTGAGGGGGAAATATCGTGTATCAGTTGTAAATACAAGGAGAGGAGAAACGTTAAGCCATAAGTAGCACTATATTGGATAAAGGCGGTAATATTGGCAAAAGAAAATTGTTTGTTTTTAAATAGAAAGAGTGGTAATAGGGGATGTTTGGATCGATATTCGTGTAGAATAAAAGCAATAAGGAGAAAAAATCCCAGAGGAAGATAATAGGGATGGGACGCATATAGAGATAAACCGCCTAAAAAGAACAATAATCCTAGAACGACAAGGAGTGTACTTATGGCATTTACAAAAGGTGCTGTGGGAGAATACCATTCACGATGAACGGGTAACATGACAATATAAGCACCTAATGAAAATAAGGCAGCAAAGATAAATACATATCTCCAACCAATAGTATCGGCAATTAATCCACCGATAACAGGGCCTAGGGCTAGTCCTAAATAGGTCATGGATACACATGCCCCTAAATATTTTCCGTGTTCACGGAAAGGAATATTGGCTAATAATAAGGGAATGTAGGATACAAAAATTCCAGCTAAGGCAATTCCTTGACCAATACAACAACATAGCAAAAACGCTAGGTTAGGGGTAAATGCAGCAAGGGCTGATGTTAATGCATACATCAGCAGGGAATGCGTATAGAGCCGTTGTCTACCATATAGATCGGATAATCGACCTAAGGGGAGTAAAAGGGCAGCAGAAGGGATTAAAATTGCTGCTAAAATCCAGCTTACTTGTTCGGTCTCAATGTGTAAACAAATGCCTATAATGGGGGCGACAACTGTTAATGCAGTAGTTACTAATGAACCAGAAAAACTAATCATTCGTATGGATAAAAATATACGTTTTTCTTCACTCATGGTACCCCACCTCCACTATATATCTTTTTTTTAGTATAACAAATTTACCGTTACAAATAAAATAAAATTGTAATAAAATAAACAAAAAAAATATATATAAAATAGCTGTTTTTTTATGACGTTCATTTGTATGCTATAATAATGGTCAGAGATTATATAAAATAGCTTGTTGGGCAAACATATTCGTACATAGGGAGGATATGGTATAGATGCAAATGGGGTATATTATTCAAGAAGTAGTCATAACGTGTCCTACTTGTCAGCATAAAAGTGGGGTTATTGGCTTTTCTCATATTCATCGGGAGGGGGCTTTGCAGATATATGATAAGGTGTTGAATGACGAATCATTCTTTTTTCATATTTGTCCGTTTTGTCATGGTGAGTTGTATTTAGATATACCTTGCTTATATATCGATGATACACGAAAAAGTATGATTTGGTTAACTTCAGCGGTACCTAATATTGACGAACAGACGAAACAATTTTTGGGAGAAAGAAAATGGACGGATTATACTTGTCGTATAGTGAAAAATGCGGGAGAGTTAAGAGAAAAAATTATTGAAATGGAGTCCCCGTATGATGATAGAACGTATGAATTATTAAAAATGGGAGCATATCGTTTATTAACGCCTAGGAGGCAAGAACAATATCCGTTATCGGCATGTCATATTTCGCGAGATACGGATCAACGGTTGCTGGTATTTTTAGATAAGCAAGCTAAGCATACGGGTTGTGTCTATAAGATTAGTAAGCGGATAGAACAAATGACGCAAGACTTATTTGAACCCATTTGGATTACCGTACAGACGAAACAAGAAAAAGGGCACTTTTTGAGGTTTGATACTGCATGGGCTAATCAGATGTTGGAAGGTGCTATTCAGATGGCAGAAAGATCAAAGGGAACATATGCTCAGTTGCTTGGGTATTGGATACATTGTATAGGTCAGGAGATATTTCAATGTGACATTACAGTCGCAGAAAAGTAGTATATAATGGTAGGAGTTGAATATATTCCATTGTATAATAAAGAAAAGTGTAAATGTAAAAGGAGGATTATACATGAAAGAGGTACGTATTAAGTCTATAAAAGGACGGGAAATATTAGATTCTCGAGGCAATCCTACGGTACAAGCAGATGTTTTAGGTGATAATGGGGTGTTAGGCAGAGGCTCTTCTCCCAGTGGGGCTTCAACAGGGCAGTTTGAAGCATTAGAATTGCGTGATGGTGATCGTGCTAGATTTGCTGGTAAAGGCGTTCGCGTAGCTACTAAACATGTAAATAAAGCGATCGCACAGTTGTTAACAGGTAAGTCACTATTGCATCAATATGAATTGGATCAAGCCATGATTCAAGCGGATGGCACCGCAGATAAATCTCGGTTAGGAGCGAATGCTATGTTAGCTGTTTCTTTGGCGAGCACAGTAGCAGCTGCTGATAGTGTAGGGTTGCCTTTATATCGTTATTTAGGTGGCGTTAATGGGAATACATTGCCTGTGCCGATGATGAATATTTTGAACGGTGGTGTACATGCAGCAAATACGGTTGATGTACAAGAATTTATGATTATGCCTGTAGGGGCCACATCTTTTAAAGAAGGACTAAGATGGTGTGCTGAAGTATATCATGCATTAGCGAAAATATTAAAAGCAGAAGGGCTGTCTACGGCCGTAGGGGATGAAGGCGGATTTGCACCAGATTTGTCGACGGATGAAATCGCCATTCAGTATATTTTACATGCGATTGAAATGGCTGGATATTATCCTGGGCGGGATTTTGTGTTGGCATTGGATGCGGCCGCTAGTGAATGGAAAGGAACAGAAATTGGTTCGTATCGCTTACCTAAAAGTGGACAGACATTTACATCTAAAACATTGATTGATCATTGGAAAATGTTAGTAGAGAAGTATCCTATTTATTCTATTGAAGATGGGTTAGATGAGGAAGATTGGGATGGATGGAAATTGTTGACCCAAGAATTAGGTCATCGAATTCAGTTAGTAGGTGATGATTTATTTGTTACGAATGCAAAACGCTTAGAAAAAGGAATTCATGGTGGTTGTGGTAATGCTATTTTGATTAAGTTGAATCAAATTGGTACGGTCACAGAAACGTTAGAAACCATGAAGTTAGCACATCGGTATGGATATCGTACGATTGTTTCACATCGTTCAGGGGAAACGGAAGATACTTTTATTGCTGATTTAGCCGTAGCATTAAATGCAGGACAAATTAAAACAGGGGCTCCTAATCGAAGTGAACGAGTGGCTAAGTATAATCGTTTATTGCAAATTGAAGAAGAATTAGATGAAGCAAGTAGATATTTGGGAAAAGAAATTTTTAATAGAAGTAAATAAGATAGAAAAAGAGAAGAGCCTAGCTACTTCTCTTTTTTTCTGTCTTTGTTATGGGTCTATACTTGCTAATTAAGTTGATATATGGTATATAATTAAGTATATCTTTATCTCTTATAATTTTAGGAAAAGGGGCAGTGATATGTATCACATAAGTGTTTTAACGGGTCGTCAAGATGAAGACGATTTTGGAGAGAGGTTGCGCGATATTGCGCGCGTAACGTATTGTGCTTTATCTGATGAAGATAATATGGCAGATGCATTAGAAGATGCAGAGGTCATTATTTGTAAAAATGAGCGGTTACAGAAATCGTTATTACAACGATTAACAGATTTAAAATTAATTGTTATTTTATCAACACGAAGCGATAGTGTAGATATCCAAGCCGCTCATGAATTGGGAATTACCGTATTAAATAATCAATCCTATTGTGTTACGGATATAGCTGATCATACGTGTGCAATGATGCTTGCACTGATTCGTCAGTTACCAGAATACCAAAGTGATATTCGCAAACATAGTAGGTGGCAATTTGGCTCTGTTACGTGGCCGCTACATCGCGTAGGGGATACTCTTATTGGGTTAGTAGGATATGGACATGTGGGGAGAGCGGTTGCTAAGCGTATGCAAGTATTTGGTTGTTCTATTCAAGCCTATGATCCTTTTGTGGATGAACAAATTATGCAGAAGGATAATGTTCGTCCATTAGATTTTGATAAATTACTAAAAACAAGTGATATGATTTCGTTACATTTGCCGTTGGACGAAACGACACAATATATATTTCAAGATGAGCAGTTTGAACAAATGAAAAAAGGCGCTATGTTTGTTAATTGCTGTCGGGGAGGATTAGCGGATGAAGCGGCGTTGTATCATGCTGTTGATGATGGACATATTCGAAGTGCTGCATTAGATGTGTTATCCATGGAAAATCCAAGTCCGATGTTACTAAAGATGATTGCTCGACCAGAGTTTTTATTAACTCCTAATGTAGGATATCATTCGGTGGAAGCAGATGAACAGGTGCGGTGTGAAGCGGAACAATATATACGTGATTTTTTAGTAGGACGGAGAGATAGATTACCTATTGTCACGCCTTAAAAAGAAATGTGGTATGCATAAAAAGCCGTAACTGGTACAGTACGGCTTTTATCTTTCATGTATAGACAATGGTAGAGCGTAGAGAGCAGAAACTAGAGGGTGCTAATGAAACAATACATAAAAGCATGGATTAAATTTTTGATTGTTTTAATCGTTTTTTTTGGTGTTACATCACCATTTGTAGTACTGTTTGGACCTTTTGATAATATTAAACGTACTGTTGTTGGTGCGGTGTTAAAAAGTAGACATCCCCAATATATTACATGGTTGTTTTCGCAACAGCAAATTGAACAAATTTTGGGTGGAATTAGTCATGTCCCCAAACAAAAATTGTTTAAATTTAAGGAAAATAACGATACCTCATTGCGTTTAAAATATATTAATGCCAAACGATTTAAAGGATTTTTATTGGAAATTTCAGATCCGAAACGAGTGCAAGTTGCAACGGCTGAACATATGAATGAAAAAGGCGAAACCGTCAGTGGTATTGCTACGCGTAGTGGTGCTGTTGCAGCTATTAATGCGGGCGGTTTTTATGATGCGAATGGAACAGGCACTGGTAGAAGTCCGTATGGATTTATTTTGCATGATGGTCATTTTTTATTAGGTGGAAATGTATCTTCTAAAGAGGTTAATGAATTTGTAGGGTTTAATCAAGAGGGCAATTTAATTGCGGGAAATTATAGTAAAGGTGAATTGATCGATATGAATGTACAAGAGGGAATTACCTTTGGCCCGGCATTGATTGTCAATGGGAGAAAAATGATTACAAGTGGAGATGGAGGTTGGGGCGTAGGACCACGAACTGCGATTGGCCAAAGAGCAGATGGAACGGTTTTATTTTTAGTGATTGATGGAAGACAACCAGGTTATTCTGTCGGTGCGACGCTACGAGATGTTCAGAACATCTTATATAAAGAAGGCGCGGTGATTGCAGCGAATTTGGACGGTGGCTCTAGTTCAACGTTATTTTTTAATGGGAAGGTTATTAATAAGCCAGCTGATTTATTGGGAGAACGGATGATTCCAACGGCATTTATTGTTAAATAGGAGGGGCTATGAAACTTCGTAATGTATTGGCAGCTTTTTTTGTAGGCATTTCATGTCAAGCCGCTGCATATATTTATTTGGATCAAGTTTTATTTGCACCTACTTCAGAATTTCAAATTGGGAGCACGAATCAACAAGAGGCCTTGGGATTTGGAATAGAACCCAATGGGCAGTCATATTATTCATATGATAAACGATTTATGGCTACTATTGTAGATGATACGATTTCTATTTATGAAGCAGGGAAACAAGAGGAGCCGAAACGAATTCGGTTACACGGTCGCAAGGTATCGTTTTTTGAATGGCTTCCAGATAGAAACTTAGCGATTTTAGCAACGTATGGAGTAGGAAATAAAGATAAGCGATTTGGTGTATATTTAGCTCAATACAACCCTATATATCCAGATAGAGAGTTAGATACACCAATTAAAGATGCACCTCGTGATAGTAAGATTGTAGATGTGGCATATTCTACGGCAACTAATGTTATTTATATGAAACTAGAAGTTGCTAAAAATCGGTATCGTATTTATCGTACGGATGCTAATTATGCAACACGACGGGTTTCGGTGCAGGCTGAGCGTATTGGTAGGATTGCTGTTTTTTATGATTCTGATACGTTTTTCTATGATAATTTAAAAACGGGCATTGTATATATGCTGGATGGTATTACGTGCAGTTGGCGGGAAATTTCTCCTGTGGGGGCTAAATTTCGTTTAATTGGGATTGATGGGCAAGAAATATATATCGGCGAATTAAATGATAAAGGTAATGTTATCGCGGCATATCGAGGGCGATTAAAGAAAGGATTCACCAAAATTGCTACGTATAAGACTCCACAAAAATTTTCTAAAATAACCTTAAATAGTATGCACGAAGCATCAGATAAAATAGATGAAGCGAGTGAGGACCTATAAAGAGAGGTGAATGGTTTTGAAAAAGGATAAGATCCCTAAAAATAGAGATATTGAAGAGATGTTTTTAGGCAGTGATGAGGAAGACGTAGAGACCCGTATGTCTAAAAATACACGTATGCAACGCAAATCGAATTTGCGGCAACAATTTTTTGATGATGCATTACAAGAAAAAGTAGGTGCATTTATATTAGATATTAAGATGGCTTATTATAAAGAGGGTGTGGGGGATATTTCGCTAGAAGTAGTGAAACAAGGGAGAGATATTATCATTAAGACTCATCCTAAAATAAGTGGTAAAAATAGATAAAGTATAGACGAAAGTGCAGTTATTTTTGAGGTTGACCTATGGATATAAAAGAGATTGAAAAGCGTTTTTTTTGTGGTAAGGTTGAAGCCGTTTTTTATAACAGTAAGACGTTTATGCGACGGATGAAAGCATTGTATTTAGTGGCGGGAATTTATTTCTTGTGGATGGTAATGCAAAGCTTTTATTGGGATCATCGAGTGGAATATCTATTGGGGGTACTATTTTGCCTTTGGCGATTAGTTAGACAAGATGAAGTGATGTGTGTCGTTGCAGAAAAGGGAATTGTGGTTCGTCAACGATATGTTACGTGGAAGAGTTTTTGGGAAGAACAGTTATCGCCATCAAAACGACTGATTTTTTTAGCGTATAATCAGAATTTTTTTCTGTCTGCGGATGGGAAAGTGATTCATATGGGAAATCCTGCAACAGGTAATGTAGTAACGATACCTGTTGCATTGCAATTTTTGAATAAAAAGGATAGACAGCTTCTTAAGCAACATATTAATCGGCGGCAAGAAAATCAAGATATATCGTAATACAGGAACGAAAAACAGGAAGATGGATCTCTTTAAAAAAGATCATGATATTTCTTTACTTTATCCCTTTACTAATTTAACGTAATGAAGTATTATATATGTATATTACAGATGAGTATAGAAAAGGAAGGAGCAAGAAATATGAAAGGGATATGGAAAAAGGGTATAGCAATAGGATTAGCGATAGGGTGTTTACTGATGGCTGGGTGTGGACATAAGTCGGATGTGCAGAATGCATTACCTGATAAAATTATTATTGGTCTGGATGATAATTTTCCACCTATGGGCTTTCGAGATAATAATGGTGATCTTGTTGGATTTGATATTGATTTAGCGAGGGAAGTTGAAAAACGGATTGGCATTCCTGTTTCATTTCAAACGATTGATTGGGATAGTAAAGAAGCAGCATTGAAAAGTGGACAAGTAGATATGCTCTGGAATGGGCTTACGATCACACCAGAACGGGAAAAAGTAATCGCTTTTTCGAAACCTTATATGAAGAATGATCAATTGCTTATTGTACGTGCTTCGTCGAACATTCAGAATAAAGACGGGTTTAAGGGGAAAGTTATAGGAACACAAGAAGGAAGTAGTTCCATTGATGCTTTAAATCGGCATACAGCGTTTCAACAATCATTAGGAGAAGTAAAAAAATATGGTGATTTCGTAAATGCGTTTATGGATTTACAGTTGGGAAGAATTGATGGGGTATTAGTGGATAGTGTAGTAGGGCGTTATTATATGGAAAAAAAAGCGGGACAATTTCGTGTGGTTGATACATCGTTAGGTGAAGAAACCTTTGGCATTGGGATGAGAAAGGAAGATACTGCGTTATGTAATAAAATCAATCAAGTATTAAAAGAATTAAGCGACGACGGTACTATGGCTGCGTTATCGCAAAAATGGCTGGGAGAAGATATTACGTTAAAAGTAAAATAATAGGATAGAAAGAGAAGGAAATTCATGGAGTATATCAGTGCTATTGTGCCTGCTATTGCAGAAGGCATACAGGTAACATTAAAAATCTTTTTTATTACGATTATCTTGAGTTTACCGTTAGGAATCCTTTTTTCGGTAATACGTACATCACAACTTATGGCGTTTCGTAAGGTTATTAGTATATATATTTATATCATGCGTGGGACGCCGCTTATGTTACAAATATTATTTATTTATTATGGGTTACCTTTTTTAGTGGAAGGCTTGCGTTTACCACCTTTTGGCGCGGCTATTATTGCCTTTGTATTCAATTATGCTGCGTATTTTGCTGAGATTTTTCGAGGTGGAATTCAATCTATTGATCGAGGTCAATATGAAGGGGCAAAGGTATTGGGCATGACGTATGGTCAGACGATGCGACACATTATATTGCCACAGGTAGTTAAATGTGTATTGCCACCAGTCGCGAATGAAACGATTAATTTATTGAAAGACACGTCGTTAGTGTATATTTTAGCGATGAATGATATCTTGCGTATTACGAGATCCATTGTACAACGAGATTTTGATACGACGGCATTCTTGGTAGCTGCTATTTTTTATTTAGTGTTTACATTTATTTTAACAACGATTTTTAATTATTTGGAAAAACGATATGCTATGTATGATGAATAGGAGTTAGTATGAGTTTTATTGAGATGAACCATATTAGAAAAAAATTTAAAGATATAGATGTATTGAAAGATGTTACCGTACATGTGAATGAGGGAGACGTTGTTTCTATCATAGGCCCGTCAGGAAGCGGTAAAAGTACACTTTTGCGATGCTTATGTCAATTGGAACAGATTGATACGGGGGATATTGTCGTGCAAGGAGATATCTTAGTACATACACCTGAAGGAAGCACTCAGGCTATATATGCGGATACTAATGAGGCACGGAATATTTGCCGCCGTATGGGTATGTGTTTTCAGCAATTTAATTTGTTTCCTCATATGACCGTATTGGATAATTTATTGGAAGCTCCGCGTATTGTGAAAGGAATGAAAAAAGAAGAAGTATTGCCTTTAGCAGAAGAACTTTTACGCAAGGTAGGGTTATGGCAGAAAAAGGATTTGTACCCGTCACGGTTATCGGGCGGGCAACAACAGCGCGTAGCTATTGCTCGAGCGTTAGCAATGGAACCGGATATCATGCTTTTTGATGAACCTACATCTGCTTTAGATCCAGAATTAACGGGGGAAGTGCTTCGTACAATTCAACAATTGACAGAAGATGAAATGACGATGATCATTGTGACACATGAAATGGCATTTGCAAAAGAAGTAGCAGATCATGTGATTTTTATGGCGGATGGATGTATACAAGAAGAAGGCACACCAACGGAAATATTTGAGCAACCAAAACAAGAACGAACGAAAATGTTTTTGCAATCCATGTTGCGAATATAAGAAAAATAAAAACAAGGTTAATGGTTATTAAAAATTCAATGCCATTAACCTTGTTTTTTAAGTATAATTTAATTGAAAAATATATATTTTTTGTTATACTAGAGCCATAGAATGAGGTGGTTATCCATGGAGAAAGGGAAAGAGTATTTTTTAAACTTGTGGCATCAATATGGAAAGCGTTTGTTCCCTTATGGCTTGATTTTTTTCGCATTGCTCAGTATTTATTTATTTTGGGATGGAAATTCTTTATGGGAAAATAAGACTGTATCTGTTGCATCTAATGTAGAGGAAGAAATGCGAGATATTGATCAAAACGAAGATCAAGATATGGCATCCGCAGAGTCGAATATTCAATTAGTGTATAGTACGGAAAAGGCAGTTCGGTACAAGGATATACCAGATTTATTAGCTACTACAGCATCCTTAACGGCTATAGAAAATAATTCTGATATGGAACCAACAGAGGGGGAAGGCACAGAAAGAGATGTACAAGCAATAGCCTTACCAACGATTCGAGGATTCATGAAACAAAAAAACATGCCAATTGTATTATTACAATATCAAAATAAGGTTCAGGCATGTCAAGTAGGAGATGTTATTGGTTCATATACGGTATTATATATACATGAAAATTGTGTGGGTATAGGGGATAAAGGACAAGTATGGGAAATAAAAGGATGAGGTGAGTATATGAAAAAAAAGGTTAGTAGTATATTTTTGACGTTATGCTGTCTAAGTTGTACATATGTATCTGCGATGACTATTAATGTGAGTGATGCACCGATTCGTTCTATTTTAGAGGGCGTGATTAAGGCAGGAAATATGAACGTATTAATTGATGATTCAGTGCAAGGAAATATGACATTACATATAGAACATGTTACACCAGAGGAAGTAGTAGATGTTATTACGGAAAGTCAAAATTTATTTTATGATAAAAGTGGCACGGTTCGTTATATCACCGCAGGTCGCAATCATGAAAGAGAAATAAAATATTATACATGGCAGTTACAATATACCACGCCTGAATATGTAGCAGAGGCGGTTCAAGCGATGATACCAGCTGCTAAAATTAAGCATCATTCGCTATCGAATACATTAGTTGTAGGTGCGACCAAACGAGAAGCTCAATTGATAAATAAATTAGTTGCCCAATTAGACAAGAAACCATTACAAGTCGATGTATCTGTTCGCATTATGTCAATAGATCGTAAAGCATTAAAAAAACAAGGTATTGAATGGGATTGGTCGACATGGAGTAATGAAGGAGGAAGTTTATTTTCATGGGTGGGGCATATTCAAGCATTAGAAGAAAAGGGAGATGCAGAAATTTTAGCTAATCCTCATATTATGGCAATGAATGGACAAGCGGCACATATTTTAATTGGAGATAGAGTTCCGGTAGCAAAAGAACATACAAAACAAGGTGAAAAAACAACGTCTGTATCGTATGAAGAAGCTGGGGTAAAATTAAATTACACGCCCATTATTCATGCGGATGGAAGTGTGACGGCAGCTATTGAAGCGGAAGTAAGTACTCCCGTATTAGTGCCTGAAATGAAAGCGTATCGAATTTCAACGCGTAGAGCCAAGACGGTTGTACGAATGAAACCGGATAAAACATTGGTTATCGGCGGTTTAATCGGTAAGGAAGAGATGGAACATTTTCGCAAAGTACCGTTACTGGGAGATATTCCCTTAGTGGGGAAATTATTCCAAAGTCGCTATAAGACGGCTAAAGAAACGGAAGTGGTAATTATGTTACAAGCCCGTCCGATACAGGATGAGGAACAAAATACGGTGGCTACAGAACTGTTTCCGTCTATAGAGGGTGGGGATAAAGAAAAAAGTACATAAATGAATAGATGTCTTATTTAGTAAATTGGTGCTTTCTTTGGGGGCGATGCGGATGTTCCTGGTTGTGGCAAATATAACATAATACTTCCAAATTTTCGGGACGAATATCCAGACAATTTTTATTTTTGTGATGTACTTCAATAAAGGTTTTTTCTTCTTGTGTCGTTGCGTGAAAATTGCAACGTTCACAGGTCCAATTTCTCAGTTCTTTTAGTTTTAAAGATGTCTGTGCCCATGCTATTGGATATTTGGAAGTTAGGTTTCCACTGGAAGCCATGGTAGAAAGTTGTGAAAAACGTTTGGGAGAAAAGAATGCGTGATGGCATTCTTCTTTGTAAAAACGGAAAATGTCAAAATTATGTTCATTGTAGCCCTTTTTTGTTAAGTTAAGTTTTGAATCCAGTATTTTATAGCAGTAATGACATAAAACATGGGGACGAATTTCCTGTGTTTCTTTCCCGTTTTCCCTTAAAACAACCAGAAAAGAGCCGTCATAACGAGTACTTATGGCAAATTTATTATTTATGTCGGTATCTAATGCTTTTTTTAATGCAGCGCAAGCACATGTATGATAAAAGGGATAAGGAATTTTTCCGTTTTGGGTATATTGTATTTTTTTATGTACCAATATGAGCTGATTATAGTTTGTATAAAGTAATTCTTGGTTCATTTGTTCTATATTTTCATACATGACGGAAGAAATATCCGTAAGCGGAATGTTACCTATATAAATTTCAGATGTAGGGGGGAAAATATAGTCAGGAAGAGTAAAAGAAAATTCAGATTTCGGCGGAGCGGTAGGATGATTTATTCCGGCGATGGCATAAAGGTCATGGATTTTATTGTTTAGATTAGTAGTCATTGTTTATCTCCATATTTAATTTTTTTACAGTAGCTTCATCATTGGCGATTACTCTGAACGCTATTCGTCGAGAGGCATTTTTATCTTCGACACCATTTATTTTTTTTAATTTACTGGAGGACAAGCCGTTTGCAGTTAGTTTGTCTTTTATTAATCCGTGATAGGGTTTTAATTCAGGAAGCGATAAAGCATAATTAATAATTTCTCTTGTGCGACTTTGCGATAATTCCATATTTTTTATGTATTTTTCGTCATCGGATAAGGCCGCATCGGTAGCATTTGTGTATGTCCATTCTGAGGACGTATGCCCTTCAATACGGATTTCTTTAATACTGTTATGATTTTTTTGATATACGGTATTGATAGCTTTTAAATATTTGGGTAAAAAATGTCTCAATGTTTCTTTAAATTCCGGGGTCAGTTCGGAAGAGCCGGCGGCAAAGCGACAACCGGCCTGATCAAAAGAGGCGGATCCGTCTGCTTGGTCAAGATGATATTGGTGTATTTCTTGGGAGGAAAAATTTTTATCAATATTATTTTTTAACTCTTGTTTAAATTGAATGGATTTTTGGGTGACATTTTTAAATCGTTGATTAGCAGCGGATAAATTTTGTGTCATAATAATAGAAATAAATAAAAATAGTACTAATAAGCCGGACATTAAATCGGTATTGGAAATCCAAACAGAAGTTTCATCGTCTTTTTGTTTATTGAACATTAGTTGTCGCCACCTTTTTCATATAAGTCATTGAAGATGTGTTCCATGATTTCCGATTCATCTTCTGCTTGGGTCCCGGAAAGAGCGGCGGCGTGCGGTGTATCGGAAGTAAGAGCCGCAGTATTGGGTAAGTCCGGATTGCAGGCGGTGTCGACGGGGGAATTTATAGTGGCAGTAGCGGATGGTAACGGGTTTTCCGAATTTGTTGTGACTGTAGAAGTTGTAGCGGTTTCTTTTGAGGAAGATAAACTATCAATATTTTTATAAATAGTTTGTATATCGGTCATATATTTTTCTTTGGCAACTGTAATAATTTCGCCGATTGCAGTCATTATTTCACTCAGACTGGTTTCCATCATTTCATGGTAGCGTTTTTGTGATTCTAACAGTTGATCATTATAGGTCATATTTTTTTGCGTTAAATTGGCGCTTAAAATATCGAATGCTTTTACAATTCCTTCCTGACCGCGATGGATAATTGCAGGTTGTGAATTTATTTCGGCGGATACATTTTTTAAGTTTTGTGTGTATTCGGCCAAATCGTTACTTTGATTTTTGAGTGCTTCAATATAGCCGCTCATATGATCGGAGAGTTGTGCAATCATCGTTGCGGTAGATTTTGTAGAGGTGCTTTGTAACTCTTGAATTGTCCGAGTAATATTTTGTACAGTATCTTTTTCTGTAGATAAAATTTCATTTTGTGAATCTCTGAAAAGGGCAGTTAAGTTATTGGTTTGTGAATGAATGCCAATATTGGCCATAATATGGCGGAATATTCATTTAGGTGTTGTGTAGGGACAAAATAATTTAAAAAGTAGTCTTTAACAATATTCATTATTATGATTCCTCCTATATATATTGTGAAGAACACCATTAATTTGTAAAAAAAATGAGATTTAATTGTGTTAGTTATAAACAAAGCATGCAGGTTGTAGAGTGATACTCTACAACCTGCATGCTTTGTTTTGAAAAACTATTTTCATATAAGCTTTTTCGGTAGTGGTATAGGGTTATTGTTTTTCTCCCGGAATGGAACTGTTTAAGTGCACGCCCGGTAAGAAGGGACGCATGGGTTTTTGTTGGGGTGCCGCTTCTTTTCTAATATTATCAAATGTGGTTGTTAGCATTAGTTTTAAACGGTTGGTTTGATTTACTGCACTGGAACCAGGATCATAATCAATTGCAACAATGTTGGTATCGGGGAAGGAGGCTTTTAAGGTTTTGATCATGCCTTTTCCCGTTACATGGTTGGGCAGGCAAGCCCAAGGTTGCAAGCAGACTATATTTTTGGCACCGCGGTGCATAAGATCAATCATATCGCCGGTGAGGAACCAGCCTTCTCCAGCTTCATGTCCTAGGGAGAGATATTTTTTTGCTTCTTTGGCAATATCGTAAATAGACGTAATGGGATCAAAATGGCGACTCTTTTCTACGGCGTTACGATATGGTTTGCGGTACCATTCAATCAGTTTTACTGCACTTTTACTGAGAAAATAGGAGAGCCAAGTTCCTGATAGGTATTTATAGCGGAATTGATTATCCAACAATCCATATAAAATAAAATCTGCTAAGCCAGAAACGATAATTTCGCCTCCTTCTTCTTCAATCATGCGGACGATGTGATTATTGGCAATAGGGTGAAATTTTACGTAAATTTCGCCTACTAGACCTATTCGCGGTTTTACCGTTTCATCTATTTCAACGGCATCAAATTCGGCAATCATATTGCGGATATTCTTTTTGTATGTTTTGATATCTGCACGAAGTAAGTCATGAGTGCATTTTGCTTGCCATTTTTTAAATAATCCTTCGGCCGTACCTTTTATTTTTTCATAAGGACGGATTCGATATAGTATTTGTTGTAGTGCATCTCCGTATATAACTGCCATGGCTAAGCGATGCCAGAAACCGAAGCCTGGACTAAAGCCGGGATGGGCATTTAGTCCTTTTGCATTTAGCGAAAGAATAGGAACTTGTCCTAAATTGGCATCAGCTAAGGCCTTGCGAATCATACCGATATAATTGGTGGCCCGACAACATCCGCCTGTTTGAGAAACCATAACAGCCGTATGATTGATATCGTATTTTCCTGATTTTAAAGCAGTAATAATTTGACCTAACGACATAATGGCCGGATAGCAAGCATCGTTATGAATATAGGCTAATCCATTATCGATAGCTTCGGCTCCTTGATGCGGTAACAGTTCCAAATGAAATCCTTCATGTACAAAGGCGGATTGGAACATGGGAAAATGAATTGGTGTCATGGAAGGAGCTAAGATAACATTTGTTTTTTGTTTTCTTTGGTAAAAATAGCCTTTTTATAGGTGTATTCTTCGACTGGGGTAGGAGATAAGGCTGCACGATGGTTCATGACAAATAAAAGGGAACGGAGGCGAATACGAATTGCTCCTAAATTAGAACCTTCGTCAATTTTTAATAACGTATGAATTTTATGCCCTTTAGTCAATATTTCTTGTACTTGATCGGCAACGATAGCATCTAAACCACAACCAAAAGAGCTTAGTTCTACGCATTCTAAATTAGGTTGAGTGACAATATATTGAGCGGCTCGATACAAGCGCGAGTGGTAAGACCATTGATCAACGACTCGAAGATGTTCGGGGAGATGTCCTAAAGGAGCGATGCCATCTTCGGTTAGTACAGCAAGTCCTAAGCTGGAAATGAGATCGGCAATACCATGATTGATTTCAGGATCTACGTGGTAAGGACGACCACAAAGGACAATCGCACGATCTCCGTCTTGGGTTAATCGTTTTAACGTTTTCTTGGTTAATGCATAATATTTTTGTTTATATGATTCTTCTTCGTCCCATGCGGCTAAAGCGGCTTTTTTAATTTCTTGTTTCGATAACCCCCATACACGCAGTTCTTCTTGCAACCGTGGAATAATACGTTTTTTGTCGTGAATGGGTAAGAATGGACTTAAAATGGGAGTGTTGCTATCAGCTAGTTGTTCTCCCATATTATTACGTATTACTTCGGGGTAACTCATTACCATTGGACAATTAAAGGAGTTATCGCGGCTTCCTTCGGTAGGCCCATTTTGAATACATGGATAGAATATTCGATCTACTTTTTTCTCTAATAAGTTGGCAATATGACCATGCACCATTTTTGCAGGATAACAAGCTGAGTCAGAAGGAATGGTATCCATTGCTTTTTCGAACAATCTTTTGGAAGAGCGGTCGGAAAGAACTACTTGATAACCTAGCTGAGTAAAGAAAGTAAACCAAAATGGATAGTCTTCATACATGTTTAATACGCGAGGAATTCCGACAGTTCCCTTAGGTGCATTTTTTAAGGGTTTGTAATGGAATAATAGATCATATTTTGTTCTATACAAGTTAGGCAGTTTTTTCTTTTTTTTACCGACGGAATTCGATGCACCACGTTCACAGCGATTGCCTGTGATGAAGGACCGACCGTCATTAAATGAATTGACGGTTAAGAGGCAATTGTTAGTACATAAGCCACAGTGGCGTATAGAGGTAGATACTTGCAAGGAAGCGATACCTTGTTGATCTAATAATTGGCTAGGTTGATTATCTTGCAGATAGGAATCATGACTAATTAAAGCCATGCCAAATGCACCCATTAAGCCAGATATGACGGGGCGAATGACTTGACGACCTAATAGTTTTTCGAGTGCTCGTAATACGGCATCGTTATAAAAGGTACCACCTTGTACTACAATATGTTTACCTAATTTTTCCGGATCTTTTACTTTAATAACTTTATATAAGGCGTTTTTTATAACGGAGTAGGATAAGCCGGCAGAAATATCGGCTAATGTTGCCCCTTCTTTTTGGGCTTGTTTTACTTTAGAGTTCATAAATACGGTACAACGGGAACCTAGATCAATTGGATTTTTGGCTAATAATGCAGCCTTAGCAAAATCTTCAATTGAAAATTGTAATGATTTAGCAAAGGTATCTAAAAATGATCCGCAACCAGATGAACATGCTTCATTCAATAGAATGTCTTCGATATGTCCATCTTTTAGACGGGTGCATTTCATATCTTGTCCACCAATGTCTAAAATAAAATCTACATCTGGGCAAAAATGAGCAGCTGCTTGATAATGGGCGATTGTTTCAACTTCGCCTAGATCTATATGCAAGGCCTCTTTTAGCAAGGCTTCACCATATCCAGTAATGCCTGTTTTGGCAATAAATGCTTGTGGCGGAAGTTTTCGGTAAATATCCGTTATAATTTGTTGTGCGGCTGCCAATGGACTACCTTCGTTGGTTTGGTAATGGGAATACAGTAATTCGTTTTTCTCACTTAATAAGGCAGCTTTAATGGTTGTTGAGCCAGCATCTAACCCTAAAAAACAAGGACCTGTATAGGTTGTTAAATCGCGTTGTGGAATCGTATGAGTATTATGACGATGTTGAAAGGCATGGAGTTCTTCTTCGTTTTGAAAGAGGGGATCCATGCGGTCAGATTGTGCTAAGGTGGCTTCGTCCACATCTTTTAAGCGATGGATTAAGTCCATAAAAGAAACGGGTTTTTCTTGAAAACTACCTAACGCTGCACCTATGGCAACATATACTTGTGCGTTTTCTGGAGCGATAATTTCATCATCTGTTAAGTGGAGTGTTTTAGCAAATTGTTTTCGTAATTGTGATAAGTAGGTGAGGGGACCGCCTAAAAAGCAGACGGTTCCTTTAATCGGTCTGCCACATGCTAAGCCGGTAATCGTTTGAAAGATGATCGATTGAAAGACGGAGGCAGCGATGTTTTCTTTGCTGGCACCTTCGTTTAATAGTGCTTGGACATCGGTTTTGGCAAATACGCCACAACGAGCTGCTATGGGATATAATGTATCAGCGTGTTTGGCTAATTCATTGAGACCAGATGCATCTGTATGTAGGAGTGAACCCATTTGATCAATAAAAGCACCTGTACCACCAGCGCAAGCTCCATTCATACGATGTTCACTTCCGCCAGTGAGGTATGTGATTTTAGCATCTTCACCACCTAATTCAATGATAACATCTGCTTGCGGATGATACGTGCGTACGGCCTTTGTACCTGCAATAACTTCTTGAACGAAGAGAATGTGTAAGTAATCTGCTAAGGCCATACCACCAGAACCAGTGATCGCTAAGGTTACTTGTCGATCACCAAATATTTCAAAGGCATTTTGTAATAATGCCCATACTTTTTGACGAATATCTGTATAATGTCTGACATAACAAGCATGGAGACATTGTTTGTTTTCATTTAATACGGAAATTTTTACAGTTGTAGAACCAATATCAATGCCTATATGTAACAATTTTTCCATGAGAATCACCTTATCGGTATTACACCGAACTTTCTTCAACATATTTGTTATGGATATACCATAACGAATGAGAGACTGTTTCAACTAAAATAGTCTACTTTATATTGTACCACATCTTGCTAAAACGAAAAGAGGAATATTACATGTTGATTTATTATAACGGAAGTATAGACAATGATATAATTCCTTTTATAGGTAGGAAATATAGGTGGTAGTATGCTATAATAATTAAAATACTTAATTTGAGGAGGCTCATATGAAACAATCTGTTACAGAACATCAGTCGCCACATTTGGATTTAACCGCGGAAGCGACAAGTATCATATATGAAGGGAAATCAGAATTTCAAGATATTGTTATAGCTGATACGCCAGAGTTTGGTCGACTTTTGGTATTAGATGGTGTGTTTCAAACATCTGATAAAGAAGAATTTATGTATCATGAAAGTATTGTCCATATACCTCTTTTCTTACATCCATCGCCTAAACGTGTGTTGATTATTGGCGGCGGCGATGGTGGTTCTGCTCGAGAAGCCGTAAGACATGAAGCCGTAGAATCGGTTACGATGGTAGATATTGATGGTCAAGTGATTGAATTATCTAAACAGTATTTTCCACAAATATCGAAGGCGATACGGGAACAACATCCTAAATTAACCGTTCGTGTGGGAGATGGTATTGCTTTTATGAGAGAAGCTAAAAATGCATATGATGTTATTATTGTGGATTGCTCTGATCCTGTTGGCCCTGGTGAAGGGTTATTTACACATGAATTTTATCAAGATACATATAATGCATTAAAAGAAGATGGCTTATTTGTACAACAAACAGAATCTCCGTTTATGCATAGAAAAGTGGTACATGATATTTTTGTGAATGTACAAGATATTTTTCCGATAGCACGGCTGTATACGGCGTTTATTCCCATTTATCCAACGGGTATGCATTGTTTCACGATGGGAACTAAAAAGTATGATCCCTTAATATGGACGGCTAATCGTAAACGCACATTCCCGACTAAATATTATAATGAAGGTATTCAGCGTAGTGCATTTGTATTGCCTAATTTTGTTAAAGATATATTGTATGGAGAAAAAGACCGCTAACTACATAATATAAAGTTCATAGTATATGTAGAGAAATATATTTTGATTGGGTATTGACACTACATTTGAATAATGATAGAATAATCTACGTTACCGACACCCCATGTAGGGTTGATGGTGATGTGGATTATATGGCGGGTATGGTGAAGTGGTTAACACGACGGATTGTGGCTCCGTTATTCTAGGGTTCGATTCCCTATACTCGCCCCATAGGGGTATAGCCAAGTGGTAAGGCAACGGACTTTGACTCCGTCATGCGCTGGTTCAAATCCAGCTACCCCTGCCAATTATGATTCATTAGCTCAGTTGGTAGAGCACCTGACTTTTAATCAGGGTGTCCCGAGTTCGAATCTCGGATGGATCACCAAATCAGAAAAACCGTAACGGTTATCCGTTACGGTTTTTTTTTGTAGAAGATTATAAATTGGAATTATCCGTTGTTATTATAAAGGGGACACTAGTGTTCTTTATTTTATATAAAGAACACTAGTGTAGTAATGATGAATAAGGGAATCAATATACCACAAGACCATATCATATAGCCAAAGAAACTCGGCATTTTTATGTTATTTTCTTCAGCAATAGATTTTACCATGAAATTAGGTGCATTTCCGATATAGGTAATAGCTCCCATAAATACAGCCCCTGCTGAAATTGCTTCTAATACGAGTTGGGGAACTATACCCACAGCAGTTTGGATACCTGGATGTTCACCTAAGGCCCCAGCCGTTTGGAGAAAGACCAAATAAGTTGGAGTATTATCTAAAAAAGAAGATAAGCTTCCTGTTGCCCAAAATAACTGCCATGGTGTAGTTAAACCTAATTGTGCACCATGTGTTTTTAAAAGCATTAAGGCTGGAATCATTGTGATAAAGATGCCGATAAATAATTTGGCTACTTCGGCAATGGGACCATAAGAAAATTCATTCCATTGACGAGTTTTAGCACTTGTTGTTTTTAAGGATAGGATGGCTGCGAGTAGAATTAAAATAATTTCTACAATAGTTGCATAAGGAAAGACGATTTCATCAAAAATCGGCAGGCCATTATTATTGGCAAAAAAGGCAACTTGTTTTGGTAATATGCCATTAGCCATAACGCCTAAGATAATTAATGCAATAAATAATAGGTTGTGAATACCTTCGATAGAGTGTTTTTCTACTTTTTGGCCAAGTATAGCTGGCGTTTTTCCTAGAGCTAATTCTTTTTTATATAAATAAGAGTCGATGCCAAAGAATATTAAAAATAGTAATACGGCATTAAAGGCAAAGATTGGGAATAAATGAAAGGTCCAAGTAAAAGGGATTCCACGTTGAAAACCCATAAAGAGCGGGGGATCGCCTAAAGGGGTTAAAGATCCACCAACATTGGCAACGAGAAAAATAAAGAATATAATTAAATGCACTTTTTTTTCACGCCATTCATTAGCTTTAATAAGTGGTCTAATCATAAACATGGCGGCACCTGTGGTACCGACCCAACTAGCGAGTAAGGTGCCGATTAGTAATAAAGCTGTATTTGTCAACGGTTTGCCAATTAATGTAGTTTTGATCGCAATACCGCCAGATACGACAAAAAGGCCAAAAAGTAGAACAATAAAGGGAATATAATCTAGTAAAATTGACTCAAGTAAGCGATAATATGTTTCGTTGTATCCATACATATAGGCAAAGGGAATAATGAATAAGGCCGACCAAGCAAGGGCTACTTGAAGCATATTGCGTTCCCACCAATGAGGTTTTAATAAAGGAATGATAGCAATGGATAGCAACATTCCAACGAAGGGTAAGATACTCCAAACGGGAAGTTGTTGATTGATTAATTCATGGGTAGCATCATGGGCATAGATAGTGGTAGATGATGCTGTTAAAAAAAAGAGTAATGCAAAAAAAGTTTGTATTAATTTTTTCATACAGATCGCCTTTCTATTTATAAATTTTAGATTTAGTATAGCATAATTTGTGACGATATTACAATATTTTAAAATAAATGAAAATAAACTTTAAAAATGGTCAAAAATAAGGATGCAATATAAGTAATATAAATGAAATTGCATATAAAATATAAATGATAAAAATTTATTTATAAAAAAGGAAACCCAAAGATCATATCGAATACTTACACAAGAGCATATTGAAGTCAATACGACGGGAGGGATTTTTATGGCAGAATATAAAAATATTATTGTACCAACAGATGGCTCAGTTAATTCTAAACGAGCAGTAGAACATGCAGTTACTATTGCTGAATTATCGAAATCAGTTATTACTTTGGTATATGTGGCTAATATTGTATCCGTAATTTCTAATTTTGATCAAATTCCTAATAGTAGCGGTTATGTCACGGAACAGGTTGCTATGGATATGGAAAAAGAGGGTAAAGCCGTATTAGACAATTTTGTTAAACAGATTCCTGATGGCATTGAAACTGCAAGTGTTTTTGAAGTAGGTTCGCCTGGTCCAGCTATTTTATCGGTAGCTAAAAAGAATAATGCTGATTTAATTATTATGGGAAGTAGAGGATTAGGGCCTATTAAAGGATTATTTATGGGTTCAGTTAGTAGCTATGTAGTAACTCATTCAGTATGCCCTGTTATGATTGTTAAATAAATAAAAAAAAGACGTTATTCGATAGAGAATAACAGACGTCGACT